>JBBRHC010000440.1:0-2522 GCA_038223295.1 Opitutales bacterium | reverse complement strand
TTGGTTGTGTTGAAAACAGCATGGGCGGCCCCGAACAAGAATATATTGGCCTGAATCGGAATGCTACCGGCATCGGTTTGAGTAACCTGACGTATAATTTCCTGCGTTACGTTCAACTCATCAAACTTGGTCGAGTGCCCTCCATGGCGACGTGTGCCTAAATAACAAGGATTATTTCATAAAGCAATGTAAAGCAATGCATTAATAAGGAAAATGCCTTAAAATCGACAACTCCCGAACCAACGCTAAGTGGTGATGTAACTTTTTTTACCCGGTTTTCGAGAAAACCTATTTTTCAAAGTGCCCATGAACGTGTCCCGTATTATCCCACTCCTCCTACCGCAGCGTGGCCCTTGATAGCACACGCTCAAATCACCGGCCAATTGCCGCCTCCAACGGAATGGGGCGCTCCCGCAGACATGCGATCCTCGTAAGCCGAAAGCCAAGGACTGCGGCGCCCTGCGCCGCTCTCAATCCCGAATGAACACCGTCCCTTGGCGCGGTTGGGTATTCGCCGCCGCGCTCAGCCGCTTTGCGATACCCACGGATTGGGGTGGGTTGGATCGTTACTCTGGTCGTTTTTTTTTTCGCCCCGCTTTCGGGCATACAGCCGGTCAAAGATTAACTACGAAGTGTAACGGGGGTTAAAAACCGCTCTCCGTTTTCGGCTTTGCGCCCCCCGGACGTTCTTCGCGTATTCGCGTTTGAAATCCGAAAACCCGATGCCGCCCCCCGCCGACGCCCTCCGCCCCGCCTTCGGCATCGACCTCGGCACCAGCAACTGCGCCGTCGCCTACCTGCCGCCGGGCGCCGACGCGACCACCGAGCCCACCCTCCTCCCCATCCCTCAGTGCGTCGGCCCCGGCGCCACCGTCGCGCCCGACCTCCTGCCGTCCTTTCTCTACCACCCACGCGCCGACGAGGCCGCCACCCTCGGCTCGGCCCCCATCCCCGGCGTCTGGGCGCGCGCCGCCGCCGCCCGCACCCCCGGTCGCGTCACCCACGCCGCCAAGTCCTGGCTCTGCCACCGCCGCGCCGACCGCACCCGCCCCATCCTGCCCTGGGGCTCCGACGAGATCGCCCCCGACGCCCGCCTCTCCCCCCTCGACGCCTCCACCGCCCTGCTCCGCCACCTCTGGCAAACCGCCACCGCGTCGCTGCCATCCCCCCTCTCCCAGCCTCCATCAACCTTCTCCCATCCCACCGTCGTCCTCACCGTCCCGGCCTCCTTCGCGCCCGACGCCCAGGAGCTCACCCTCGCCGCCGCGCGCGACGCCGGCCTGCCCGCCGACACCCGCCTGCTGGAAGAGCCCCAGGCCGTCTTCTACGATTGGCTGGCCCGCCACGACGACGCCTCCACCCTCGACGCCCTCATCGCCCGCCACGGCGAGCACGGCACCCTCCACCTCCTCGTCTGCGACCTCGGAGGCGGCACCTCCGATTTCAGCCTCTTCACCGCCCGCCGCGCCCCCGCTCCCGGCCAGCTCCCCGCCCTCGAACGCATCGCCGTCGGCGAACACCTGCTGCTCGGCGGTGACAACCTCGACCTCGCGCTCGCCCACGCCCTTGAAACCCGCCTCGCCGGCCCCGCCCTCTCCCCGTCCGCCTGGGGCCGCCTCGTCGCCGCCGCCCGCGACTTGAAGGAAGACGCCCTTTCCGCCGCCGACGACGACTACCGCCCGCGCACCGTCGCCCTCGCCGCCGAGGGGGCCAACCTCTTCGCCGCCGCCCGCCAGGTCTCGCTCACCCCCGCCGAGGTCCGCGCCCTCGTGCTGGACGGCTTTTTCCCCGAGTGCCCGGCCGACGCCTTCCCCGCCCGCGCCGCGCCCGGCCTGCGCGAGCTCGGCCTGCCCTACGCCGCCGACTCCGCCATCACCCGCCACCTCGCCGCCTTCGTGCGCGACCGCCCCGTCCACGCCCTCCTCTGCAACGGCGGCACCCTCTTCCCCGCCCTCCTCCGCGAACGCCTCCGCGCCCTGCTCGCCACCTGGAAAAACCACCCCGTCGTCGAGCTCGACCACCCCCACCCCGCCCACCCCGTCGCCCCCGGCGCCGCCAGGTTCGGCGCCCGCGTCGCTCTCGGCGGCGCCCGCATCGCCCACCACACCGCCCGCACCTACTGGATCGAGGCCGGCGCCCGCGGCGGCACGCCCGCCCAGCTCTGCCTGCTCCCGCAGGGCACCCCGCTCGATACCCCCGTCAGCCTCGCCCCGCCCGGCCTCTCCGCCCGCGTCAACCAGTCCGTCGTCTTCCGCCTCTTCGCCAGCACCCGCGACGCCCCGCCGCCCGCCCCCGGCGCGCTCCGCCCCGCCCACCCCGACGACGTCCCGCTCCCGCCCCTCGCCGCCCTTCTCCAGATTCCCCCCGGCGCCCCGCTCCCGCCCAACGGCCTCCTCCCCGTCCGCCTCGAAGCCGTCACCAAGTCCCTCGGTCTCCTCCGCGTCCGCTGCCTCCCCCTCACCCCCGCCCCCGGCTACCCCGCCGCCTGGGACCTCGCCTTCCAGCTCCGCGCCCCCGACGCC
>JBBRHC010000439.1:0-2590 GCA_038223295.1 Opitutales bacterium | reverse complement strand
GATGGCGCAAGAAGTTGGATCAGATGGTCGTTCGTGAATCCCGAGGTGCACTGAATAGTGCATTGAGCGGGTGAACAAACGAGCAGATGACCAGCAGATTGCGCCAGATCGCGGCGATCCACTTCGGATTTCGGGTTAAATCATCTTGTTCGGTTAGGTGATCCGCGACCAGCGCCACGCCGCGCGGCGAAACCTGCCCCAGGTCTGAACCCTCCCCCGATTTCCCCATGACTCCCCTCTCCTCAAACCGGGTCTCGCTCTTTTCCTCCGACCTCGACGGCACGCTCCTCGGCAACCCCGAATCCACCCACCGCTTCAAACAAACCTGGGAGGCCTTGCCCAAAGAATCCCGCCCCCTCCTCGTCTATAACTCCGGCCGCGGCGTGGCCGACATGCGCGCCCTCATAGCGGCCCGCAAACTTCCCCCGGCCGACTACCTCATCGGCGGCGTCGGCACCGAGCTCCACGACCTCCGCGCCGACACCACGCCGCCAGACTTCGCCGCCCAGTTCGGCCAGGGCTGGGACCTGGCCGAGATCGAACGCCTCGTCGCCGAGACTCTGGGCATCGAAAAACAACCGCCGGAGTTTCTCCACCCCTACAAATCGAGCTGGTTCTGGATCCGCGCCGACGCCGCCCAGCTCGACGCCCTCCGCCGCCGCCTCGCCGCCGCCGGGCTGCGCGTCACCGTCGTCTATTCCAGCCTGCGCCACCTCGACGTGCTCCCCGCCGAGGCCGACAAGGGCAACGCCCTCGCCTGGCTCTGCCGTCGGCTCCAGATCCCGCTCGGCGAGGTGCTCGTCGCCGGCGACACCGGCAACGACAGCAGCATGTTCCTCCTCCCCGAGGTCTCCGGCATCGTGGTCGAGAACGCCCAGCCCGAGCTCTTCGAGGCCGTGCTAAAACTCCCCGCCTACGTCGCCCGCGGCGTCATGGCCGACGGCGTGCTCGAGGGCCTGAAACACTTCGGCGTCATCCCCTCCGCGCCCTCCCCGCGCGGCCTCCCGCCCGCCGCCCGCGACACCACCGACTGGCAGGCCACCCTCTTCCGCCAGGAATCCCTCCGCGCCCTCACCCCCGAGGATCGCGCGTTCCTCGCCACCGCCTACGCCCAGGCCCTCGTCGCCTTGCGGAAAAACATCACCCCGCTCGGTTTCTCCGCCTGCTCCCTCACCGACAACACCGTCACCGGCACCGACGCCAACTACCGCAGCGTCTGGGCCCGCGACGGCTGCTTCACCATCGTGCAAACCGCCGAGATGTCCGACCCCGACATCCGCGCCGCCCAGCGCCAGACCCTCCGCACTCTGCTCGACGCCGTCAGCGTCAACGGCCAGGTGCCCGCCAACGTACGCATCGACGACGGCTCGCCCGACTACTCCGGCGTCGGCGGCATCTGCTCCATCGACAGCGGCCTCTGGCTCGTCGTCGCGGTTTACCACTACGTCACCCTATCCGGCGACACCGCCCTCCTCGCCGAATACGCCCCGCGCCTGCAACGCGTCATGGACTGGCTCAGCGCCCACGACAGCAACAACGACGGCCTGCTCGAGATCCCCGAGGCCGGCGACTGGACCGACCTCTTCGGCCGCAGCTACCACGTCCTCTACGACGAGATCCTCTGGTATCGCGCCAACGTCTGCTACGGCCGCCTCCTCGAATACCAGCAAGACTTCGCCCGCGCCGCCGGCTACCTCCGCTGGTCGCAACAGATCGCGGGCAAGATCAAGGCCTCCTTCTGGCCCACCACCCGGCCCGACGCCGGCTCGACCAGCACCTTCGCCAACAGCCAGGCCGCCCTCGGCGACGCCCAATACCTCGTCGCCGAGATCACCCCCTTCGCCTTCAACTGGCGCTGCGACGTGCTCGGCAACGTCCTCGCCTTCCTCACCAATGTCATCGACGCCGACCGCGCCCGCACCGCCTTCCGCTTCATGTGGGGCGTCGGCGTCAACGACCCCTGGCCCGTGGCCAACCTCTACCCCGTCGTGCAGGCCGGTGACCCCGACTGGCGCGCCTACTACACCGTCAACCTCCTCAACCTCCCGCACCACTACCACAACGGCGGCATCTGGCCCTTCATCGGCGGCCTCTGGGTGCGCTTCATCCACCGCCTCGGCCTGCACGACGTCGCCTGCCACGAACTGGTGAAACTCGCCCGCGTGAACGAGCTCGGCCGCGAGCACGCGTGGGAGTTCAACGAGTGGGTCCACGGCACCACCGGCCGCCCCATGGGCAAGGCCTACCAGGCCTGGTCCGCCGCCGCCTTCCTCCGCGCCTGCCAGGAACTCCACCTCGGCGACGAGACCCGCTCCGGCGATGAGTAAGACAACCCGCCCCGCCCCCCCCGCCACCGCGCCCGCCCCCCCCTCCCGCCGCCACCGCGCGCGAGGCCGGCCCCGAAAGGTGGAGCGTCTTGACCTCAACACAATGGATTGAACCAGAAATCCGAAGTGGGAGCCGATGAGAT
This sequence comes from Opitutales bacterium, assembly GCA_038223295.1. Taxonomy (GTDB): domain Bacteria; phylum Verrucomicrobiota; class Verrucomicrobiia; order Opitutales; family Opitutaceae; genus IMCC26134_A. The sequence goes on along the minus strand of JBBRHC010000439.1, from coordinate 120 downwards.
GGCACAAGATGCTGGATCAGATGGTCGTTAGTGAATCCCGAAATGCACTGAATAGTGCATTGAGCGGGTGAACGGACGAGCAGATGAGCAGCAGATTGCGCCAGATCGCGGCGATCCACT
>JBBRHC010000438.1:0-2591 GCA_038223295.1 Opitutales bacterium | reverse complement strand
TCCCCCCACTCCTCCCGGCCTCCCACCCCTCCACCCCTCCCGGCCACCCTCCCTTCCTCCCAGCCACCCCGCTCCCAGCTCCCCCCTCCACCCTCGCCGCCCCTCCTCCATGCCCCTCCAAATCGCCTTCCTCGGCGGCGGCCGCATGGCCTCCGCCATCATCGACGGCCTGCTCGCCACCCACGCCGCCGCGCCCGCCCACCTCGCCGTCCTTGGCGGCGCCGGCCCCACCGCCGCCGCCCTTGCCGCGCGCACCGGCATCCGCCTCGCCACCGACCTGCCCGATCTCCTGCGCACCGCCGACCTCGTCGTCATCGCCTTCAAGCCCCAGCACCTCGCCGACGCCGATCCCCGCCTCGCCGAGCTCACCCGCGACAAGCTCGTCCTCTCCGTCCTCGCCGCCAAGACCCTCGCCCGCCTCGCCCGCACCTTCCCCCACGCGCGCAACCTCGTCCGCACCATGCCCAACACCCCCGCCGCCATCGGCGCGGGCGTCACCGGCTGGGCCGCCCTCGCCCCCCTCTCCGCCCCCGATCGCGTCACCGTGGTCTCCCTCCTCCGCGCCATGGGCCGCGAGATCGAGCTCCCCGAAGACCAGATCGACGCCCTCATGGCCGTCAGCGGCTGCGGCCCGGCCTTCGTTTTCGAGTTCACCGCCGCCCTCCGCGAAGCCGGCGTCGCCTGCGGTTTGGCCCCCGCGACCGCCGACCTCCTCGCCCGCGAGACTGTCATCGGCGCCGCCAAGCTCCTCGCCCACACCGGCGCCGACCCCGAGGAACTGCGCAACCAGGTGACGTCCCCCAAAGGAACGACCTATGCGGGTCTCCAGATCCTTCAGGCCCGCGATTTCCGCGGCATCCTCCGCGACACCGCCCTGGCCAGCCGCGCCCGCTCCGCCGAACTCTCCCTATAGGGCGGGGTCGCCACACCCCGCCGCTCCGATTCCGTTTCCGCCCCGTTCCGTACCCGTCTCCGCTCCGTTTCTTCAATCCAGCCGAAACTTCCCCGCCGCCTCCTCCCGTTTCACCGGCGCCACGTAGGGCCGCCGCAAAATCGCCCACGCCACCAGCGCCAGCCCCGCGCTCGCCCCCACGAACCAGTCCCCCCAGCGCACGTAGAGCGTCTGCACGCCAAAAAACCGCGCGTCCCGGCTCACCTGCAAAGTCGCGCCGCCCCGGAAATACACCGTCCCTCGCGCCTCGCCCCGCGCCGCCGGTATCGTGCGCACCGCGCCCGTCGTCGTATCCTTGGTCAACACCGCCCGGATCGCCCCGCACTCGTCGATCCAGCCGCTCCAGCCCGCGTTGCCCGCGCGCAGCACCGGCCGCCGCGTCTCCACCGCGCGCAACACCGAGTGCGCCGCGTGTTGATACGCCGCCGCCCCCTCGCCGAACCAGCCGTTGTTGGTATTCACCATCAACACCTCCGCCCCGGCCTTCACGCTCGCGCGCGCCAGCCCAGGAAAAATGTCCTCGTAGCAAATCAGCGGCCCGATCCGCGTCTCCACCCCCGCCGGCGCTCCGCACGCCGCCCCCGCGCCCTCCGCCCCGCCCACCATCCCCGGCCTCACCCGCAACACCCCCGCGTCCGCGCCCGGCGTGAAATCCCCGCCCACCGGCACCACCTTTTCCAGCCACCCCAGCACGGGCCGCAGCGGCACATACTCGCCGAACGGCACCAAATGCCGCTTCGCGTAAAACCCCTCCGCCACCCCTCCGCCCGCCGCCGCCTCCTCCGGCCGCGCCACGAACACCCCGTTCGACCACCGTTCCCCAGGTGTATCCAAATTCTCATACGCGACCGATCCCAACACCAGCGGCACCCTCGCCCGCCGCGCCAGATCCTCCACCCACGCCCGCATGCCCGGATCGCCCCGCACCGCCAGCGGCGTCGTCGCCTCCGGCCACAGCAGCAGATCCGGCCGCACCGCCGCCGCCTTCAGCGTCTCCACCTCCAGCGTGCGCAGGATCCCGTCCGTCGCCGCCGGATCCCACTTCACCGCCTGCGGGATCGCCGGCTGCACGATGCCCACGTTCGCCCAGTGCCGGTGAAACCGCGCCCGGTTAAACGTCTCCCGCGCCGTCAGCAACAGACACCCCAGCAGCAACACCATCGCCGCGATAAATTCCGCGCACCGCGTGCGCCCCTCGTCCCGCGCCCCATGGAGCAGTTTGCGCGCATACGCCGCGAAAGCGACGTTGACCATGATCAACGTGAACGACACCCCCCACGCACCCGTGTAGGCCGCCGGCTGGAGCACGCTCAAGCGCTCCCACTGCGTCGCCGAAAGCGGCAACCACGGAAACCCGCTCAACACCCACGTCCGCGTCCACTCCACCAGCACCCACCCCGCCGCCAGCCCCAGCACCGCCGGCACCCGTTGCGACCAGGGCCGCCCCACCAGACGCGGCATCACCCAGCGCACCGCCGCGAACCAACTCCCCACCCACGCCCCGATAAACGGCCCGAGCAGCAACAGCCCCGCCCACGTCACATTGCTCAGCCAGCCCAGCGTCACCGTCCACGCCACCATCTGCGCCCCGAGGGTGGCCGCGAGAAAGAGCCGGCGGTCGGGCGCGCGGTAGGCCCAG
>JBBRHC010000437.1:0-2599 GCA_038223295.1 Opitutales bacterium | reverse complement strand
CCGTCGCTCACGATGCGCGGCGGCGGCGCGCTGGTGTGGGTGAACCACCAGAGGGCTTTTTTCCAGACGGGCGTGGATTTGCTGCGGTAGCCGCGCGAGAGGATCGCCACCCGTCGCCCGCGGTCCCGCAAGGCGCGCGCGAACATCTCCACCACGGGCGTCTTGCCGGTGCCGCCCACGGTGAGGTTGCCCACCACGACGACCAGGCAGCCCAGCGGCTGATCGTGCAGGATACGTTTGCGGTAGAGCCAGACGCGCGTCTGAACGATGCCATCGAACAACCAGGACAAGGCTTGCAAAAACCCGGCGAACAAGGTCGGCCCCACGCCCTCGCGCCGCCCGAAAATCACGTCGATGGTGAACTGCTCGAAGGCGTTGAGTTTACGTTGTAGCCAATGGGACATGCGGGCGGGAGCTGGGGCGAAAAAGGCGCGCGCCCACGCCGGACGCAAAGGGGAAATCGGATTTGACCGACGGGCGGGGCGGGCGCTTGGTTGCCCCTTCCCCTCCCGCCCCCCACGCCACGCCGCACCCTTTCCATGAGCTATAAACTCTTCATCCCCGGCCCCATCGCCGTCTCCGACAAAACCCTCCAGGCGATGGCCCAAGGCATGATCGGGCACCGTAGCCCCGACTTCGTCGCGCTCTACAACGCGATCCAGCCCGACCTGCAGGCGCTCTTTTACACCCGCGACCCGGTGTATCTTTCCACCAGCTCCGCCTGGGGCGTGATGGAGGGCGCCCTGCGCAACGTGGTGAAGAAAAAGGTGCTCAACTGCATGAACGGCGCCTTCTCCGACAAATGGTATGACGTCGCCCTGCGTTGCGGCAAAGCGGCTACCGCGCTCAAATCCGAATGGGGCCAGCCGGTCGACCCCGAGGCCGTGCGCCGCGAACTCGCCACCGGTGCCTACGACGCCATCACGATCATCCATAACGAGACCTCGTGCGGCTGCATGAGCGACATCGACGCCCTCATGGCGGTCGTTCGCGAATACCCCGACGTTATCTCGATCATCGACACCGTTAGCTCGTTCTCCGTCGTGCCGATCAAGAAGGACGAACTCGGCATCGACGTGCTCATAACCGGGTCGCAAAAGGCCCTCGCCATGCCCCCCGGCCTCGCTTTGGTCAGCGTATCCAAGCGCACCCTCGAGCGCGCCGCCACCGTCACCGACCGTGGTTACTACTTCGACTTCGTCGAGTTCCAGAAAAACCACGAGGCAGGCATGACGCCCAGCACGCCCGCCATAGCCCTCATCTACGCGCTCAAATCGAAGCTCGAGGACATCAAGGCCGAGGGCATCGAGGCACGCTACGCCCGCCACGCCCGGCTCAATCAAACCGTGCGCGACCACATCCTGGCCAAGGGATTCACGATGTTCCCACGGTCCGGTTTCGGCTCGGTGGCGCTCAACTGCTTCGCCAACAACCTCGGTTATGACCTCTCCGCGCTTAATAAAACCCTCAAATCCAAGCACGGCCTCGTAATCGACGGCGGTTACGGCAAGTTGAAGGGCAAGACCTTCCGTATCTCCAACATGGGCGACGAGACCGACGAGACCATCGCCAGCATGCTGGCGTCCTTCGACTCCGCTCTGGCGGAGTGCTCAAAACTAACCGCCCCTTGACATTTCACGTGAAACACCCACGGCGCTCACATGAAATATCCACAGCCCCGACCCGCAACCGGTGATCAGCTCTTGGCCGAAGAGGCAGTTCTGACCTACGGGTCGACCAGCGCGGTGGCGCGCGTGAAACAAGGTTTGCCCTTGCGCGAGTTCGACGGGTTGCGCGAGTTGCTTGATCTCACGGTCGACGATCTGGCCACGCGCCTTGGCATATCGCCCGCCACGCTCTCGCGCCGCCGTCGCGAGCCAGAGGGCGGCCGGCTCGATCCCGAGCACAGTGATCGGCTGATGCGTTATGCGCGTCTTTATTGGCAAACGGTGCAGCTCCTCGATGGCCACGAAGAGTCGGCGCGCGCGTGGTTAAAGCGCCCTGCCCGCGCACTGGATGGCGCGATCCCGCTCGATTTTGCCGACACCGAGGTCGGCGGCCGCGAGGTCGAGACCATCATCGGCCGTCTCGAGCACGGCGTCTACACCTAGGCCATGGATTTTATGGCCGAGCGAGCGGAGCTTGTCGCGGATGGCGCGTTCGAGGCGGGCGGATTCGGCGAACGGCTAGACGGAACGGAATGCGCAACAGCGGAAGGAGTCGCCCGGAGTCGCCTATGGGCGGACGCCGGATGCACACGAAAAAGCCCGGGCAGGGGAGCCGGGCTGAGGGGGCACCGACGGTGAGGTCGGCGGAAAGCAATTGGATTGGGTGGCGGTGTTCAGACCGTGACGGTCTTGAGGGTGGCGGGGTTCCACTCGGGCTGGGCGCATTCGCGGGCGACCTCGTTGAAGGCGTCCACCTCGGCTTTGGTGAAGAGGAGGCCGCCGGCGGCGGTGGTGTGTTTGGCGAAGGTGGCCTCGATCTGGCCGGGGATGATGGCGCCGTCGTTGCCGTGGCCGAGGACGTCGGCGAGCACGGCTTTGACGTTCTCGGTCTGGGTGCGGCCTTGGGCGAAGAGACCGCCGCTCAGGGCTTC
>JBBRHC010000436.1:0-2608 GCA_038223295.1 Opitutales bacterium | reverse complement strand
GAAGACACGGAAAGACGCGGGGCGGTGGGGGCGGGGTGGGGCGCGTTTTTTCCACCCTACTCGAACCGGGCTATTTCAGGGCGGGCGGGGTGGGGCGGAGGGCGTCGTCGGGGCGGTCGGGGTAGGTGAGCAGGGGCCAGTCGGAGGGCGCTTCGCCGAAATCGGGCACGGGCAGGAGGACGCCGCCCTGGAGGGCGGATTCGTGGGCGACCAAGCCGGGCGCGCACCACTTGGCCGAGGCCCAGATGTGGCAGGGCGGGAGGCAGCCTTCGCGCGCGGCGCGCACGAAGTCGTCGACCAGAAATTGGTGGGAGCCGTTGTGGCCGCTTTTCAGGCCGCGAAATTCGTCGGGCAGGCGGTTGGGCGCGTGCGCGGGGGCGAGACCGAGGAATTGTCGCGCGTCCTCGGGCACGTCGGGGCGCGGGGAGATGAAGTAGGGGCAGTCGAGCCAGGGGGACAGGTCCTGTTCCCAGACGCTGTGGTGGTTCCAGTTGAGGTTGTCGGGATCGGGCTGCTCGGTGCGGGCGAGGAGCACGCGGGAGACGCTGTTTTCCTCGAAGCAGGCGTCGGTGCAGTAGAAGTGCGGCATCATGACCTCGCGACTGCTGTTGCGGGGGAACCAACCCAGGCGGCGGAACTCGCCGATGCGGATGGAGCCGCCATCGCTGGTGCGGGCGAGCGAGACCTCGTTGCTGAAGGGGTTGTCCCAGGGGTTCGCGCCCGGGCCGTAGCCGCTGTCGGGCACGGTATCGACGAAGCCCTGGCCCGAGATGTGGGTGACGCGGGCGTTGGTGATGGAGAGCGGCATGCTGAAGGAATGCGTGGCGTAGTGGAACGGCGGGATCGCGGCGTAGCGTTTCCAGTCGTCGCCGTAGGTGAGACGGAAGTGGGGGCCCCAGGTCGTCATGTCGTGCATGTATTGCGCCTCGGCGTAGATGAATTTCCCCCAGCGTCCGGTGGCGAATTCGGCGCGGCAGTAGATGGACTCCGGGTAGTAGTAACTGGTTTCGCCGGTCATGCAGACGCGGCGGGTCTGGGCCGAGACGGCGGTCATCCGGGCCAGCTCGTCGAGCGTCACCGCCGCCGGCACGGCGAGGTAAACGTGGCAGCCGGCCTTCATGGCCTGGATCGCGATGGGCGCATGGGTGTGGCGCGGGGTGAAGATGGCGACGGCATCGACCCCGAGGGCGAGCAACTCGTCCAGGGTGCGACACGCGCCGGCGAAGCCGAAGGTCCGCACCAGATGCTCCGCGCGGGTCAACTCCAGGTCGGCCACGTAGATGTCGCCGATGCCCGGATGGAGGGCGAACACCTCCGCGAATTGGTCACGCAGGAAGGAGCCCGCGCCGATGAAACCGAGGCGGAGGGGAGGACGGGACGCGGGAGGCGCGGAAGGCGAGGAGGGCAGGGAGGACATGGGAGGCGGGGCGGGAAACGGGGGCGGGGAACGGTAGGGGTAGGGAGGGAACGAGGACGGGGGGAGGGGACAGGGTAGGCGGGGGAAAAGGATGACGCGGTCAGATTAACAGAATTGCGGGGTGGACGCCTCCGCCGGGAGGCGCTTTCTATCCGGAAGAGTAAGAAAGCCGCCCCGTCACCGTACCTGCTCCCGCGCCAGCGCGCACTCCCACTCCCCCTCGCGCGCCATGGAAGTCATCGAGTTTCACCGCTTTGGTCTGGGCGCGGGCACTCACCGGCCGCCGCCGCTGATGGGGCGGGGGCACCACCACCAGGAGGTCGAGCTCAACTATCTGTTCTCGGGGGAGGTGACCTATCTGCACCATTGGCGGCGGCGGGCGTTGCCCTTGCGCCGGCTGGTGGTGTTCTGGGGTTCGGTTCCGCACGGCGTGATCGAGACGCGGCCGGAGAGCGAGATGGCGTGGGCGACGGTGCCGCTGTCGTGGCTGATGCAGTGGAAGCTGCCGGCGGGGTTTGTGCGGCGTTTGCTCGATGGGGAGTGGTGCGAGGAGACGCGGGCGGAGGGCGTGCCGGAGCGTTATCCGGTGCGCGCCTGGGTGGAGGAGATCAACCGCGACAAGCCGGCGGAGACCGCGGCGATCTCGTTGGAGTTGCAGGCGATGTTCACGCGGCTGGCGGCGAGCGGTCGCGCGCGGGACAAGCCGGCGGCGCGGGGCGGGGAAAACGGCGGCAACTGGCGTCACGTGGAGGCGATGGCGCGCCACATGGCGGAGCATTTCGCGGAGGAGATCGCGATGCCGGACATCGCGCGCGCGGCGGGGCTGCATCCCAAATACGCGCAGACGCTTTTCCGGCGGTGGTGTGGCCTCACGCCGGGCGACTACCTGCGGCAGCACCGGGTGAGCCACGCGCAGCGCCTGCTCCTCACCACCGACGCGAAGGTGATCGATGTGGCGCTGGCGAGCGGCTTTGGCTCGCCGAGCGCGTTTTACGAGGCGTTCCAGCGGGCGACGGGCGCGACGCCGGCGGAGTTCAAGCGTCGGGGGACCTAGCCCGAGTTCGGCGTTCCTGAAGTTAAGTGACTGATAGTGAACGCTAAGTTTTCGAAAGGCACTACAGGAATTGATTTTCTCATATTGGGCAAAAGTTGTGGCTCAGCCGGAGCGCGATCTTGGGCATCCTGCGTGAT
>JBBRHC010000435.1:0-2624 GCA_038223295.1 Opitutales bacterium | reverse complement strand
CCCCGCCCCCGCTCTCCCGCCCGCGCCAGACGCGCCGTCACTCGATTCGCCCCCCGAACCCACGCCGCCCGCCTCGCGCCTTTGACCCCTCGGTTCAATCCCCTCGGCCACCGCCACCGCCCGCCCGTCTCTTCGCCCTCTTCGCCCTCCCGCCCGCCTCCGCCCGCATGCGCACCGCCCAGCTCTACGGCCTCCTCCTCGGAGCCCTGCAAATCCTCGGCACTCTCGCCGTCTATGCCTTTGGCCTCCACTCCGACCCCGCGTCGCTGGAAGGTGGCCATCGCTTTGAAAACATCGCCGCTTTCGTCGCGATGATGGCGTGCCTCTGCCTCGGCTTGCGCGCCATCGCCCGCGCCCGTGTCGCCTCGGGCGGCGTGTTCACCTTCGGCGTCGGCGCCCAGGCCGCCTGTGTCATCGCGGCCATCGGCGGCATCGTCACCGCGCTCGGCCAATACCTCTACGTCGCCTTCATAAATCCCGCCTACGCCGTCCACCTGCGCGCCGTCTACCTCGCGAAAACCCAACTCACCCCCGAGCAGACCGCCGCCTACGCCGCGCAACTCGACTTTATCACCTCGCCGCTCTTCCGCGCGCTGAACCTCGGGGTTACCACCCTTGTTTTCAGCCTTTTTATCGGGCTCGCCTACGCGTTCCTCTTTCGCGCCCGTCCAGCCGCGCCCGCCGCCACCGCAATGTGACCGGGAGGACCAGCCTCGCGGATTGCGCGTAGACCCTCGCTGCGCACGGTTGACCCGCATGTCCGCCGTCCCGCCCGAGCCCGCCGTGGTCCCGCCCGCCCCCGCCGAGCGCACCATCCTGCTCACGCTCGCCGCCGTCCAGTTCACCCACATCCTGGATTACATGATCATGATGCCCCTCGGCGCGGGGCTCATGCGCGTGTTCGACCTCAGCCCCTCGCAGTTTAGCCAACTCGTCGCCGCCTACGGCGGGGCCGCCGCCGTCGCCGGCCTGCTGGGCGGCTTTTTCCTCGACCGCATCGATCGCAAACGCGCCCTGGTCTGGCTTTACGTCGGGTTCATCCTTTCCACCCTCGCCTGCGCCCTTGCCCCGACCCACCACACCCTGCTCGCCGCGCGCGTCGCCGCCGGCGTGTTCGGCGGGCTCGCGGGCTCGGTCGTGGTCGCCATGGTCGGCGACGTGGTGCCGCCCGAGCGGCGCGGGCGCGGCATGGCTTTCGTCATGACCGCCTTCCCGCTCGCCTCGGTCGCGGGCGTGCCGCTTGGCATCGCGTTGTCCAACCGTTTCGAGTGGCACGCCCCGTTCTACCTGCTAGCCGGCCTCGGCGTGATCATCCTTTTCGCCATCGCGCGTTTCCTGCCCCGCCGTCCGCCCGCGCCCGAAGCCCGACTCATCTCGCCGCTCGTCCAGATGCGCGGTCTCCTCTCCGAATCGGTCCACTGGCGGGCCTTTGCCGTCACCGCCGCCCTCGTCACCGCCGGCGGCCTCATCATCCCCTTCATGGCCGCGAGTCTCGTCGCCAACGTCGGCATCACCGAGCAACGCCTGCCCTGGGTCTATTTTTTTGGCGGCGTCGCCACCTTCGCTTCCACCCCCTTCATCGGTCGCCTCACCGACCGTCACGACAAATTTCTCGTGCTCGCCGCCCTCACCGCGCCCGCCGTGCTCGCGACTGTGCTCGTCACCCGCCTCGGCCCCTCTCCGCTGCCCCTCGTGTTGCTCGCCACCACCCTGTTTTTCGTCGGCATGTCCGGTCGTTTCGGCCCGGCCAGCACGCTGGTGGTCAACGCCGTCAGCCCGCGCTTTCGCGGTGGCTTCATGAGTCTCAACTCCGCCGTGCAACAGGGCGCCAGCTCGCTCGCCAACCTCGTCGGCGGCGCCATCATCACCCGCGACGCCGCCGGCCGCCTGATCGGCTACGACCGCGTGGGCTGGCTCGCCGTCGCCGCGTTTTTGGTCACCCTCGTGCTCGCCCATCGCCTGCGCGCCGCCGCCCCGCACGCCGCCGTCAACCAACCCGCCTAAAAAGCCCGGCGGTCGCCCCGGACCCCAGTCACCACCCGCCGCCGCTCCTCGCGCATAGCCAGTCGCGCCCCGCGCCCCCCCCCGGCTTGCTTTCCATTTGCGGGCACATCACCCGCCGACCACTTTTTCCCCACCATGATCGAAACCATCAAACGCACCCTCCTCGCCGGCGTCGGAGCCGCCGTCATCACCACCGAAAAAGTCCAGGACGCGCTCAGCGACTACGTGAGCCAGGGCAAACTCAAGGCCGAGGACGCCCGCATCATCGCCGAGAAAATCGCCGAGCGCGGACGCCGCGAATTCGAGGACCTCAGCCAGCAGGCCTCCGTCAAGGCCTCCGAACTCTTCAACCGCCACGACACCGCCACCACCGCCCGCCTGCTCGCCCTGGAAGCCCGCGTCGCCGCCCTCGAAGCCATCGCCTTCGCCCCTCCCGCCCCCACCCCCACCCGCAACGGCGAACCCTGATCCCGTTCCTCCCGCCGGCCGCGTGCGCCACGCTCGGCCGCGCCCGCCGCGCCCGCCACGTTCGCCCTCCGCCTCTCGCTACTCGCTACCCCCGGCTCGCTACTTCTCCGCCCCCCCCCGTCGCCTACGCGCCCCCCCCCCCCCCCCCCCCC
>JBBRHC010000434.1:0-2643 GCA_038223295.1 Opitutales bacterium | reverse complement strand
CGGCATCCGGTGCGTCTCCACCAGCTCGCCCCGCCCGATCTCGTCTCGCACCACCACCGGTGGCACCAGCGCCAGCCCCTCGCCTTCGCGCGCCATCAGACGCAACATCGCCATGTCGTCCACCTCCGCGATCACCCGCGGCCTCACCCCCGCCGCCGCCAGCAACCGGTCAAACCCCGCCCGCGTGTTGCTCTCCAAACTCGGCAAAATCACCGGCACGTCGGCAAACCCTTCCGGAAATTTTAGCCGTCGCTTCTTCCACGCCGCCGTCCCCACCAGGCTCACCGCCAGCTCCGCCAGCAGATGGCTGTGCCACGGCGTCTCCGCATCCCGCCTCGCCGCCTGGTTCGACAACACCAGATCCACCTGATGCGCGTGCAACGACACCATCAGCTCCCGCAACCCGCCCGACCTCGCCACCACCTCCACCTCCGCGCGGTGCAATGCCGGCCGCAAAAACTCCAAAAGAAAATTTCGCGAAAGCGTCGCCACCGCCCCCACCCGCAACACCTGCCGTCCCCCGCGCGGCCGATGCTGCATCACATCCACCAACTCCTCCCCCGCCCCCCCGATCGTGTCCGCATAGTCCAGCGCCAGCCGCCCCGCCACGGGCAACGTCAGCCCGCCCCGCTCCCGCAAAAACAAAGCCTGCCCCAGGCTCTCCTCCAACTGCTTCAACTGGATGCTCAGCGCCGGCGCCGACAGATTCAGCTTCCCCGCCGCCCGCGTCAGACTGAGCTCGCGCGCGATCACCCGAAAATACCGCAGATGATGGTAGTTCAAAAAGGCCATGACGACCAGACCTAGGGTTAGGTTAAAATTAACGACAAGTTGCAAACCATGTAATAGTCTAAAACTTCTCCCGCCGTTAATATCGTTCTCGATGCGCATGCTCCTTCCCTTCCTCCTCGCCTCCATTCCGCTGCTTCCGCTGCTCGCCGGCCTGCTCGTCCGGGGCCGCTCCCCCGCTGTCGCCGGCCGCCTCGCCGGCGCCGCCTCCGCGCTCTCCGCCGTCCTCGCCGCCACCGCCGCCGTCTTCCTCGTCGCCGACGGTCCGTTCACCTTGCGCTGGGCCCCCTTCGGCCCCGACGCCGCCCTCGCCTTCACCCTGCGCCTCGACGCCGTCTCCGCCCTCATGGTCGTGCTCGTCTCTTTCCTGGGAGCAGTGGTCCTCCGCTTCTCCCGCCACTACCTCGGCGGCGATCCCCACCAGTCCCGCTTCTTCTCCTGGATGAGTCTCACGCTCGCCTCCGTGCTCACCTTCGTGCTCTCCGGCCATCTGCTCCTTCTGCTCGCCGCCTGGGTCACCACCAGCCTTTGCCTCCATCGCCTGCTGCTCCACTACCCGGGCCGCGTCGGCGCGATTTTCTCCGCCCGCAAAAAATTCGTGGTGAGCCGTGTCGCCGATCTCAGCCTGCTCACCGCCTCCATTCTGATCTACCGCGCCTACGGCACCTGGGATTTTGAAACCCTCTTCGCCGCCGTCGCCGCCGGCCAGACCGCCGGGCTCCCGCTCATCGGATTTTTCCTCGCCGGGTGCGCCGTGCTGAAGTCCGCCCAGTTCCCCTTTCATAGCTGGCTGCCCGACACCATGGAAACCCCCACGCCCGTCTCCGCCTTCATGCATGCCGGCATCATCAACGGCGGCGGTTTCCTCCTCGTGCGCCTCTCTCCACTGCTCGCCGAGGCCCCGGGCGCGATGAACGTCCTCGCCCTCATCGGCGCGTTCACCGCCGCCTTCGCCGCCATCGTGATGCTCGCCCAGCCCAGCGTGAAACGCGCCCTCGCCTACTCCACCATCGCCCAGATGGGTTTCATGATCCTCCAATGCGGCCTCGGCGCCTTCGGCCTCGCCCTGCTCCACATCGTCGCCCACTCCCTCTACAAGGCCCACGCCTTCCTCACCGCCGGCTCGACCATCGGCGCCGTGCCCCGCGCCGCCATCCCGCTGCAAACCCGCGCGCTCACGCTCGGAGTGCTCACCGCCGGCCTGCTCGTCGTCGGCGGCGCCACCGCCCTCCACGCCTTCACCCCCGGCGCGCCGCCGCACCTCGGGGTCTTCGCCCTCGTGCTCGCCCTCGCCCTCGCCTACGGCCTCGCCCGCACCTGGTCCACCGGCGTCGGCGCCGCCACCGCCTTGCGCGGCATCAGCGTGGCCCTCGTCATCTGCCTCGCCAGCCTCTGCCTGCACTCCGGGGCCAACGCCTTGTTCACCCACCTGCCCGTGGTCTCGCCATCCAAAATCTTGCTCATCTTGGTCGCCGCGATCTTTACCGCCCTCTTCTTTTTCCAGGCCCTGCTCTGGCGCGCCGGCCACTACGAACTGGGCCGCCGCCTCTACGTCCATGCCTTGAACGGTTTCTACGTCGGCACCTACGCCAACCGCCTCCTCGGCTGGCTCTGGCCCCGCCACATCACCACCTGATCCGCCCTCCGTCTTCTGACTCCTGTATTCTGCCTGCTGACTCCCTCCTTTCCTTCACACATGCTCGCCTCCTCCCTCGCCGCCGCTTCCGCCAACACCAGCCACACCGCCGCCCTCGCCGCCGCCCTCTCCCGCATCCCGCCGCTCTGGCCGCTCAAACACTTTGTCGCGGTCAACCCCTTCGTCGGTCTCGTTGACCGCCCCTTCACCGAGGCCTG
>JBBRHC010000433.1:0-2665 GCA_038223295.1 Opitutales bacterium | reverse complement strand
TTTGCGCATGTGGGATGGGTGACGAAGGGACAAAAGAACGCCCGATTGACGCGGGCGGGGGGGGGACGTTGCGGACCGTATGAAAAAGGAAAGATCGGTCAACGGGCGCGCGCGGTTTGTTTGCTCAAACCGTTAAGCGGTCCGGAACCAAGGGGGATCGGAGGCAATGGGAAAGGCGCCGCAGCTTCCGTCTGACTGCGACTTCACCGCGCGGCCGGCCGAGCGGTGGGGTCCGGAGGCGGGCCTTATTTGGCCGCGATGCGGCGGGCGACCCAGTCGATCATGGCCGCGTCGTCGTCGCCGTAGCGCCAAATCGCGGAAAGAAACTCGGCGGGAAAGATGTCGTGCTGTTGGAAAAACGCGCGGTCGCCGCCGCAGCCGAACATGAGCGAGGCGGGCAGTTCGCCGCGGAGTTTGGCGCGGGCTTTGGGCAGCAGGCGAGGCAGCCACGCGATGCCGTTTACGGCGGTGGATTTCGGCGGCAGGGTCGAAGCGTCGAGGACGACGGTGAGGGCGCGGCCGCCTTGGACGTTGAGAAAATAGTCGCGGCGGACAGACTCGATGGCGAGGGCGGTGCCGACGTCGGGGTCCCCGTAGTTGTTTCGGTCCTCGGCATAGTCGTAGAGGTGCTGCGCGGGCAGGCCGTGGGCGGAGAGGAAGGCGAGTTCTTCGGTAGAGAAGAATTTGTCGGCGCCGCGTTGGCCGGAGGCGTAGCGGGCGACGGCCTGCTCGAAGACGGCATGAAATTTCCGGGCGAAGTCGTAGTGTTTCATGGGAGGGGGCCGTCGAGGGACAGCAGGAAAGCATTGGAAGAAGGCTCGCCTGGTCAATTCTCGGAGCGGCGGTCTGTTCAGCCAACATGGGGGGCGGGCGCGAGAGGCGGAAGGTGATGCGACCAGCCACGCCCCAATGAAACGAGGGCGGAGGGTTGAGTGACGCGGTCTCTGAATTGGCGGGTGTCGGCGGGTGGCGCGCTGGGACGTTCTCTGAGCGGCTCATGGTGAGCTATCGCCTGGATCGGGCCGCTCTGCGCACCGCGCGCGGCCGCGAAGGCCGGTATCTGCTCCGCACCAATCTCGCGGCCGACGATCCGTCTACTGATCTGGCGTTGCTATATGCAACTGTGCCACGTCGTAGAAGCGTTCCGCACGCTCAAAGGCGACCTCGGCCTGCGGCCCATTTTGCATCACAAAGCCGCGCGGATCGAAGCGCACCTGTTCGTCGCGTTTCTGCCTATTGCCTGACGATCACGCTCCGCCAGCAACTCGGTCGTCTCGCCCCCGGCCTGATGCCGCGCGTCGTCTTGGAGAAACTCGCCACCGTGCAACTGCTCGACGTCGCCGTCCCCACCATCGACGGTCGCGAACTGCTCCTCGTGCGCCGCACCGAGCCCAGCCGCGACGTCGCGGTGTTACTCGACCAACTCGCCCTCGCCCTGTCACCGCAACCCCCACCTAAAATCCGCCACCCAGCCACCGCCGTGTAGTGGCGACCTTTGGTCTCGCCCCGCGACTCTTCAATCACTTCCGCGACCCTTTGCCTCCAGTTGCGGAAGTCGGGGTAAGGTTCTTTCGGACGTTCAATTCCGGCCCGCGCCTCCAAGAAAATCCCGATATTCCTGATTCCGAATCACGGGAAGGGTCAAAGTGCGGCAGCGGGGATGAGTTTTCGGGCCATGTCAGGGCCAGTCCAAGCGAGGGCTAAGCTCGGTGCGATGTTGCTGCTATGGCGCGTTACCGCGCGCCCAAGCCGGTGAAAGTGCGGCTCGGGGCGGCGCTGCCAGCGCAGTGGGCGAAATCCCTCGGCGGGGAGCGACGCTTGACGCAGCGTTGGCGGTCAATGCTTGAAACCTGCTTCGGTGCCGGAGCGTTTGATCGCGGTTTCGATGATGGTGCCGGTTTTCCAATCGCGGGCGATTCGGATGTCCTCGGCGACGGCGGTGGTGAGCTTAGGAATATCGACCCAGCCGGTACGGTTGTAGAGGACGGGCTGGATGTATTGGCGGGTGTAGGCGACGGAATAATTTTTCCAGTGGCCCAGCGCAGTTTCGAGGTGGTGGATCGCGGACGCTTGCGTGGCGACGTCCTGCGTTCGGTCGAAGAGCGCGAGGTCACACGCGCCACGAATCTTGGCGGAGTAGTAGCGCCCGAGGTGGGCCATCGCCTCGATGTCGCCCAGCGTGGCGATGTATTCGTGGGCGGAAGCGGCGGGAGTGATGACACTGCGGTGGAGCGCGGGCAGGGCGGCGAGTGCGCGGGACGCGTTGGTGTCGAGCGTGGCGGCGATTTCGAGGGGAGTGACACCGGCAGTTTTTTTGGCGGCCAGCACCGCGGTGCGCCATTCGATGATGTTGAGCACGCCCGCGCCGGGCATCGTGCCGCCCTCGATGAAATGGCGCACCGTATAGAAACTGTTCTTCTTCATGCAGGCTTCGGGAAACCACTTGAGGTCGATGTCGCCCCAGAAAAAACGGGTGATGAAGGGAAAGGTCTTCGAGGCCTCGGCCCAGGCGGAAGTGAGCTTGGCCGGATCGGCGCCGGGGAAGCGGACGGCGGTGAGGCGATCGAACGTCGATGCGGGCAGCTCGGGATCGTAGGCGAGTCGGCCCCACAGAGCGAAGGAGAGCCATTGTTTCTGCATCACGGTCGGGCGTGAAGCACCAGTA
>JBBRHC010000432.1:0-2675 GCA_038223295.1 Opitutales bacterium | reverse complement strand
ACTGACCCCCATTTCGGATTTCGGGTTTAACCCCATCTTAATCGCGATTGAAATTTACCACCCTGCGCCCGTCCGATGCCGCGCGCGGTAGGCGCGCGGCGTCAGCCCCACCCGCCGGGTAAACGCCTCGTAGAACGCGCTCAACGTATTGAAGCCGCTCTCCAGCGCCACGTCCGTCACCTTCGCGTCGCCGTCGAGCAGCAAGCGTTGCGCATGGGTCACGCGAAGCTGCGCTAGATAGTCGCGCAACGTGATCCCGCACCGTCGCCGAAACAACGTCATCGCGTAGTTCGGATGCAGCCGCGCCGCCGCCGCCACCTGCGCCACCGTGAGCGGTTCCAGATAACGCTCCGCCATCATGCGCGCCATCACCTCGACCGGACGCCAGCCTTCGTCCGCCGCCGCCCGCCCGCCCGCGCCCGCGCCGCGCTCGTGCGCCGTACGCCGCGCCAGCCAGTGCAGGCAGCCCTGCAGTTCATGCAACAACCCGGGCACGTCCTCCGTTTTGCCCGCCGCCAGCTCGTCCACCCAGCTGCCGACCGGAAACCGCCCGGCAAATCCCTCCGGCGCGAACGTCCAGCCGCCCTCCACCAACCGGCGCAGAAATCGCGCGTCCAGATTCCAGCCGCGCACCCACGCAAGCGGCACCGTGATCCAGGCCAGTTCGGTACCCGGCTCCACCGCCACCAAACTGTGCGGAACCGCGCCCCAAAACACCGCCAGTCGCCCCGCCGGCAGCCGCCGCAGCGCGCCGCGATGCAGGTAGGTCACCGCCCCCGCGAAGGCATAGTTTAACTCCACCTCTTGGTGGTAGTGCGCGCCCGCCATCGGCTGGATACCCGCGCTACGTCGCGCCGACAGCCCGATTTCCTGAAATGTGATCGACGCCATGTGGCTTATTTTTCCGGAAGTATTCCCCCCCCGGGCGGATGAATCCAGCCCATAAATCCGCTATGATGTGCTCCGTATCCCATGAAACCTTTTAAAATCGGCATTCTCGGCACCGGCTCCTTCGCCCGCGCCTTCACTCCTCTCTTTAAAGCCCATCCGGGCGTAAGCGCCGTCTCGCTCACCGACATTCTCCCGGATCGTCTCGCCGCCGAAGCCGCCATCGCCGGCATCACCGAAACCTATCCCTCCCTAGAGGCCCTGCTCGCCAGCGACTGCGACGCCATCGCCATCTTCACCCCGCGCCACACCCACGCACCCTTCGCCATCGCCGCGCTCCACGCCGGCAAACACGTTTACTCGGCCGTCCCCGTCGGCGTGAACGCCGCCGAAATCGCCGAGATCGAAAAAGCCGTCCGCGCCACCGGGCGCACCTACATGCTGGGCGAGACGAGCTACTACTACCCGTCCACCATCCTCTGCCGCGAACTCTGGCGCCAGGGCAGGTTCGGACGCTTCGTGTATGGCGAAGGCGAATACATGCACGATATGGGCCACGGCTTTTACGAGGCCTACCGTTATAGCGGCGGCGCGGACTGGAAACGCGTCGCCGGCGTGCCGCCGATGTTCTACCCGACCCACACCGTGAGCATGATCACGAGCGTCACCGGAGCCCGCCTCACCCGCGTCTCGTGCCTCGGACAGAAAGACGAGCACCCCGACGGCATCTTCCAAAAAGGCGCCAACGACTGGGACAACGAGTTCAGCAACGAGACCGCCCTCTTCCGCACCAGCGACGGCGGCAGCGCCCGCCTCAACGAATTCCGCCGCATCGGCCACTACGGCGGCCGCTCCGTGCGCCTCAGCATTTTCGGAACGCTGGGCTGCTTCGAGGAGCAGCCCGAGGGCGAGGTTTTCGTGAACCACGAACTCGAGGTTTATCCGCTCACCGACCTGCTCCGCTGCGCCCCCGTCACCGCCCACGACAAATCCCTCGAGGTCGCCCGCCCCGACGGCACGCAGGAGGATTTTTACTCCGGCATGGCCAAGGTTCACCCCACCTGGCGCCTGCCGAGGGAATTTGACGGTCTCGACAATGGCCACCACGGCTCGCACCAATTCCTCGCGGACGACTTCGTGCGCGCCTGCCTCACCGGCGCGCTCCCGCCCAACCATATCTGGGCCGCCGCGCGCTACAATCTGCCCGGTCTCGTCGCCCACGAGTCGGCCCTGCGCGACGGCGCCCTGCTCGACGTGCCCGATCTCGGCGACGCCCCCGCCGGCTCGCGTTACGTGGAGCACGACCTCGCCAAACTGGCCCCCGCCTCACCCGCTTGGAAGCTCCCCGCTCCATCCCATCGCGGAGTAAAATATTGGCAGAAGTAAGCGCTTCGGATGATGTTACGATTATCAGGCGACGGATTCTCCCTTTCAGCGAGTCTCTGAGCCCGGTTAAGGTTCGCGTCGCCACGTGGAAGATCATACAAAAGAAGCCTCGACCTCGCCGACGCGGATCCTGCCCGCGTTCGTTCAGAATCATGACAAACCCGGATTCCCGTCCGCCCTCCCTGCTTGGCCGCCGCCATCGTGGCACCGGTCGATTTCGCGGCCGTGCGACTTGGGAAAAGATATTATGATTAAACCGGGGCTTCCTTCGCGAACGCAGGCGAAAAATGAAAACCTGAGCGTATCCTCCCCCACTTCATGCCGCCGATCCATCGCCATCTCGCCCGCACCGACCGCATGGCGTCCGGCATCTGAGGCCCCCTCCCGATGTCGCCTTTACC
>JBBRHC010000431.1:0-2680 GCA_038223295.1 Opitutales bacterium | reverse complement strand
GGGCGAAGCCCGGAAAATCATACTCGAGGCGCCGCAAATCCCGCGCGTGGCGGCGCGCGGCGGCGGAGGCGTGGTGGATCGCCTGCGCCAGGTTGGGGCGCTCCGTGCCGTAGACCCGCGCCTTGAGTTCGCGCCGCGAGTAGGGCGCGCGACCAGTGCGCCGCCCCTCTAGCCAAGTCGCCTCGCCCACCACCGCTTCCAGGCCGCACAGATACCAGGCCTCCGCCGCCGGCACCGCCAGCCCCATGGCGCGCAGCACCCGCGCCCGCCCGTGCGCGGGAGGCAGGGTCTTGGTCGCGCGCCGAAAGGCCGCGCGCAGTTGGCACAGGCGGCAGCGCGGATGGAAATACCCCGGCGCCTCGTGCGCCCCGGTGTGCACCTCGGTGTCGTCCGCATCGACGAGCACCACGAGGCCGTCCGCATCGGTGTTGAAGTGCAGGTGCCGCGCGATGGCCGGCAGGATTTGCAAGACCGAGGGCCAGCCGCGCGCGCGCAGATTCGGCTGCACCCGCACGAAGGGCTCGCCCAGCACGGCTTCGGTAAGAATCGCGAGCGCCGATTCATCGACCAACGACTCGCCCAGCAATGCCAGCCGCAGCGGCCGGGACGCCCCCGCCGCGCGCTCCCCCGCCGGTCCACCGGAAGCGCCCGGCGGCGTCATGACGCCTCGGGCACGCCGCCCAGAATGCCCGAATACCACAGGTCGCCGAGCGTGCCGCCCTCCGCCAGCAGATCCTCCAGATCCGCCCGGTCGGAAAGCCGGGAAAACGTCGCCGCGCGGCCGATTTTTTCCGCGATCACCACCTCCTCCGGCTGGTCGCGAAACAGGTCCAGGAGGTGCGGCGAGTGCGTCGTCGCGATCACTTGGGTCGGCGGTCGCTCGTGGCCGTAGTCCGCCGGGTAGGCGAGGCGGTAGAGCACGTCGCGCACACCGCGCAGCAGGCGCGGGTGGATGCCGCGATCCAGCTCCTCGATGCACACGATGGCCGGCGGCGCCGGGTCATGGGCCAGCGCCAGCAGCGCCAGCACAAACAGCGTGCCCTGAGAGAGGTCGTCCGCCGGCACCAGTCCCGCCTCGCCCGCGATCCCTGCCAGCCGCAGCGCAAAACTTCCCCGTGCCGGCTCCAGCACGAGCCCGGAGTATTCGGGCAGCAGCCGCAGCAGCTCCTCGTGCAGGCCCGCGTAGGCCGCCGGCGCACGCCCGTGCAGGGCGGCGAGGCGGGACGACAGGTTGCCGCCGTCGGAGGCCAGCTCGTCGGAGGAAACCGGATACACCGGCGCCGCGATGGCATGGTGGTCGAACAAGTAGCCGCGAATCGAGAGCAGGCGGGCGCGCAGCCCCGCCCAGTCGTGCGCGCCCTCGCCGCGCGCGAGCGGCGTCACCTGGAGCAGATCGCACCGGCTCTCGTTCACGCAGCCCAGGACCGCCTCCAAGCCGTCGTGGGGCGCGATAAAATTGAACGTGATCTCGGCCGCCTCCCGCAGGCGCTCGTTCTCCGCCACGGGCGCGCGCAGCGGCAGCCGCGCGAGGGTGCGCAGGCGCAGCAAGGCCTGGATGAGGCTGGTCTTGCCCGCGCCGTTGGGCCCGATGACGAGGTTAAACGGCGCCAGCTCGATCCGCGCCGAGCGCAGCGCCTTAAAATTCCTGAATGCGACGGAGGCGATCACGCCGCTGACCCTGCCCGCCCGAACCCGGGAGGCGAGCCTGCGCAGGCACCCGTGTTAACCATGCCTTACCGTAGTTTTACCCCCCGGAGTTAGCTCAGGCTCGACACCATTGTCGTATCTGTTTTGTAAAAAAGGTATTGTGATAATTTTAAGTTCCCGAAAACACACTCGACGAAAGAGCCGCATCCTTGTTTTGGCCATCGTTCTCGGATCGGCCGCCGCCCTCTTCGCCGCCAAGGCCGGCTATGACGCCGCGAAACCGCACTACATGGCGTGGAAGCAGGAGCGCGCGCTCGCCCAGGCGCGCGTATATCTGGCCCAGCAAGACGCTGCGAACGCCAAGCTCTCGCTCGACATTGCCCTGCTCACCGCCCCAGGCAACCCCGACGCCTGGCGCGTCGCGGCCGATCTGCTCGAGCAAGTCGGCGCCAGCCAGACGCTTCGACTACGCCGCCAGGTCGTGCAACTCGCGCCCGACTCTATGCCCGACCGCGCCGCGCTGGTCGCCACCGCGTTGCGCATCCGTGATTTGCCCACCGCGCGCGACGCCCTCGTGGACCTCACGCCCGAGCAGGCCAACCGCCCCGAGGCCCTGCGCGCCGCGCTCGCGTATGCCCTTGCCACCGACGCCGCGCCCGTGGCCGACGCGCTCTACGACCTCCTGCGCGCGCTCGACCCCAATGACTCCACCCTCGTGCTGGCCCAGTCCACCCTCCACCTGCGCCATCCCGACTCGGTCAAATCGGATGCCGCGCGCGCCCAGCTCACCGCCTTCGCCGACCAGCCCGCCTACGCCGCCGCAGTCTGCCGCACCCTGCTCACCGAGGCCCTGATCACCCAAGACTACCCGACTGCCCGGCGCTGGGCGGATCGCCTCGTCGCACTACCCGACGCCACCCTCTCCGACTCTCTTCACCTCGCGAACCTCCAGTTGCTGATTTCCGCCCGGCCCTTGGCGGAGGTGCTCCCGCCGCTCGCCACCCGCGTCCGCCAATCCGCCTCCGAAGCGGTC
>JBBRHC010000430.1:0-2692 GCA_038223295.1 Opitutales bacterium | reverse complement strand
TCGCGGGTCTCGTCGACGAGGCGTTCCCAGACGGGGTTGCGCTCTTTGGAAGGGCCGAAGCAGAGGAGGCCGAGGGAGGCGTAGGCGAGCCCGTTTTCCGCCGGGGGCTCGGTGAACATCTGGGCGGTGATGCAGCGGGCGGCGAGATCGACGATGTCGTAGCCCTTGAGGGTGGTCTCGCCGGTGGCGCGGTAGTATTCGCCGAGGGCGAGGGCGACGTGGCCGGGCTCGTCGGGACGGGGCTCCTCGCCGGGGGCGGGAAGGATGGAGCCATCGGGTTGGATGGCGTCGAGGTTGTGGCCCAACATCGAACGGGCCATGTCGAGACACTGCTCGGAGAAGCTATGCATGCGGAGGTTTTACGGGGGAGAACGGAACGGAGGCGCCGGCAAACCGGAGTGTCTGTGGCGCGAGTAAAGGTGAACAATGGGTGGCGCAATCGAGCGCGGGCAAGTATGGATTTCGTCGGGCAAAAACTTGTCACCGAGCCGGGCGGAAGGCGCGTCACGCCGCCCGGAGGGGTCACGGGCGGCGGAATCGGGCGCGCCGGAGCCAGATGCCGAAAAGGTAGGTGGCTCCGAGCGCCGGGGCGACCAGGTAGGCGGAGATGTTCACGCTCTGGCTGTGGATGATACCCTCGGTGCGGTCGGGGTAGAGCGCGAGCGGGTAGAGCGGGCCGGCGCCGGCTTTGTATTGGTTTAACGAATACGCTCCGAGGCCGAGGATGACGAGTTCGCCGATCACGACGACCCCGGCGAAGCCCAGGGCGGCGGCTCGCAGGGGCAGGGGAGGGGCTGGCGGAACCCGGGAGAGCAGATTTCCCCGGCAGACGACGTAGGCGAGAGCGCCGAAAACAAGGCCCGGGCCGAGTGTGGCGACGGTGGCGTATTGCAGGGCGAGCAGGCGCAGATCGGTGATCGGCAGGAGCGGGCGGTGATACTCGGTGAAGTGGCGCGGCTCGACGTGGATGAGGTGGAGATCGTGGGCGACCGCCCAGCCGACGATGATCGCGGCGAAGGTCAGGGCGAATCTGGCGAGCTGGTCGCGCCCGGCCTGGGGAAGCTGGGGGAGGAGTTTGAACAAGGCGAAGGGGCGGACGGCCTGCGCCTTTGCGGCGGATTAGTCGGTCCCCCGTTCGGGCGCGGGCGGGTCAGCCGAGCTGCGCGCGGAGCCGGGCGATGAGCGCGGCGTAATCGTCCCCGGAGAGGAGTTTTTTGGGGTCGGGCATCATTGTGAAGGTCGTGCCCCAAGCCGGGCCGTCCACGTATTTCGGGACGAGGTGAAAGTGGAGGTGCGGGAGCTTGTCGGAGTAGGCGCCGTAGTTGATTTTGGCGGGGTCGAAGGCGGCTTTCATCGCGCGGGCGGCGCGGGTGACGTCCTGCATGAAGAGGGCGAGCTCGGCGTCGGGCAGTTCGAAGAGCTCATTTACGTGGCCGCGGTAGGCGACGACGCAGCGGCCGGGGTGGGTTTGCTCCTTAAAGAGGTAGAGAGTGGAGACCTGGAGCGGGGCGACCTCGATCATGAGATCGGCGAGGCGTTGGTCATTGCGGCAGTAAAGGCAGTCGGGGAGAGGGGAATTCATTTGCCGGGGAGGCTGCGCGGGGTGGCGGGTCGGTCGATGACGCGGCGGGTGGAATCAGTTTCAGGGCGGGCGGACGCGGGGGAAATCAGAGCGGGCGGAAACCATCGCGCCAGTGTTTGCCGCGCTCGAGGCGGGCGCGGATCTCGGGCCAGTCGCTTTGCTCGAGGGCGTGGCGGAAGGCGGCGAGTTCCTGCTCGTGCCGGGCGAGGGCGTGGAGGACGGCCTCGCGGTTATGTTGGAAAATCTCGACCCACATGGCGGCGTCGCTGGCGGCGATGCGAGTGGTGTCGCGCAGGCCGTTGCCGGCGAGGTGGCGCCATAGGCCGTCCTTGGCGGCGAGGGCGCAGGCGAGGCTGGTGGCGACGGCCTGCGGGAGGTGGCTGATGTTGGCCACAATCTCGTCGTGATTTTCGGGGGTGGTGACGACCACGGTCGAGCCAAGGGCGCGCCAGAAATCCTCCAGGGTCTGCAAGGCGGCGGCGGGCGTGCCGGTGGCGGGGGTGACGAAGGCGACCCGGCCCTCGAAAAGGGTGGCGGAGCCGTGTTCCCAGCCGGTTTTTTCGCTGCCGGCCATGGGATGGGAGCCGATGAAAATGGCATCGCGGGCGCGGAGGTGGGCGGCGGCGGCGGCGCAGATGGGAGTTTTGACGCTGCCGACGTCGGTGACGATGCAGCCGTGCGGGAGGTGCAGGGCGATCTGGTGGTCGAGCTCGATGATCTTATCCACCGGGGCGGCGAGGACGACGAGGCTGGCATGGGCGACGGCGTGGACGGGCGAGTCGGCGACGTGGTCGAGCCAGGGCTGGCCGCGCAGGGCATCGCGCGTCTCGGGGCGGCGGGACCAGACGGTGATGGTCCCGGCGAGGTCGCGGGCGCGGGCGGCGCGGGCGACGGAAGCGCCCAGCAGACCGGGGGCGAGGATGGCGAGGTGTTTGATCACGGGCGAGTGATCGGAGGGTGAAACGGGCGCGGGGCTTGTCGAGCCTCGCGCGGGAGGGCGGCGGGGCTCGAAAGGAGCGGGTGGGGGCGGGGCGAACTCGGAGGCGGGGGTGGCTGCGAGCGCAGGCGGTCGCCGGGTGGGAGCTTGGAGGGGGGGGCGAGGCGCGCGTG
>JBBRHC010000429.1:0-2692 GCA_038223295.1 Opitutales bacterium | reverse complement strand
GCCGCCTACCGCGCCGAGGCCGACTCCCGCCGCGTCGTGCGCGGCACCTGATCGCGCGGCGTGTAGCGCCGCTGAAACTCGCGCGGCGACACCCCGATCGCCTGCTTGAACGCCCGCGTAAAGTGGCTCGGGTGATCCATGCCGCAACGGTAGGCCACCTCGGTCACCGGGAAGCGCATCAACAAATGGTGCGCCGCCGCGTTCATCTTCCGGCGATTGATCTCCGCCACCACCGTGCACCCCAGGTGCGCGCGAAACACCCGCCGCAACTGCCGCGGCGAGATGCCCGTCGCCACCGCCAGCAGCGCCGGCGTCAGCCGTTCCTCCAGATGGCCGTTTATGTAATCCACCGCCCGGCCCAGCACCGCCGGTTCGCTCGCCTGCGCCGTCGGCGTCGGGGCCGAGTCCGGCTCCACCAGCACGCCCAGCAAATCCAGCAACAGGCACTCCTGCCGCCGCGCCGCGTCCAGCCCGTGGCGCGCCCCCGCGCCGCCCTCCACCGCCAGCCACGCCGCGTAGCGCCGGAGCAGCGTCCCGCCCGGCGCCCACACTCGCCGCGCACGCAAAAACGCCGCCAGCAACCCCTCCTCCCCTCGCCCGCTCGCCCCCGCCCGCCCCACCACGATGTCGAAGGAGAAAAACACCAACTCCAGGTCGCCCGTCTCGCGCGAGGCGATCTCGTGCTCCACCTCCGGCTCGGCCAGGAAAACATCCCCCGCCGCCAACGCGAAACGCCGCGCCCCGTGGACAAACTCCCCGCCGCCCGCCAACACAAGACACACCTCGTGGTAGTTGTGCCGATGCCGCCCGTTGGTCGGCGCCTGCCGGTCAAAGCGACACACCACCCCCGTCTCCAAAGCCAACGAATGCCGCCCGTAAACGAGGCGCACGCGCCGCTGTTCCGCAAAGAGCGCCCGCAGGCCCGCCGTGGCCGGATTTGTCAAAACAACGTCCATGTTCGTCAAGCAAACCGCCCTGTGTCCGGGTTACAATCCCCGCCCCGCCCGCCTTCCCATGATTTCCTCCCCCGTGCCCACTCCCGCCCCCTCCGTCCGTCCCGCCGCCCGCCCGCCCTTCGTCGGCCATTCCCCGCTCGGGGCCCAGATCTGGCTCGAGCCCGACGACACCGCCGCGCACGTCGACCTGCTCTGCGCCCGCGCCGTGGAGAGCGGCCTCGGCTGGCTGCGCATCTTCCTCATGTGGCCTTGGACCGAGCGCTTGCCCGGCCAGTGGGATTTCGCGGTGTTCGACCACGTCTTCGCCTCCGCCGCGAAACACGGCCTCAAGCTCAAGGTCACCCTCACCGCCAACTCCGGCCCCGCCTGGATCGGCACCCCCGCCACCCTCCACAGCGCGAGCGGTTTCCTCGGCCCCGAACAGCGCGAGCCCATGCGCGTCTATATCGAGACCTGCGTCCGCCGCTACGGCGACCACCCCGCGCTCGCCCAGTGGATCCTCTGGAACGAGCCCTCCGGCGGCGGCGACCGCACGCCCGAGACGCTCGAGCGCTGGCGCGGCTTCCTGCGCGAGCGCTACCGCGGCGATCTCGCCGCGCTCAACCACCGCTGGCTAACGGCGTATCCGGACTTTGGCGACATCCCGTTCTGGAACGAGCTCCCCCACCCCGCCCATCGCGGCTACCACTGGAATCCCTACCGCGCCGCTCTCGACGACGCCGACTTTCGCACCGGCTGGCTCGGCCACGAACTCGGCTGGATCGCCGACCTCGTCCGCGCCCACGACCCCCGCACCGAGCTCTGCGTCAATCCCACCCAGGTCCTGGCCAACCAGCCCGCCGGCGGCACCGATCTCGAGGCCATGGGCCGAATCTGCGAGGTCATCGGCGCGAGCTACCATCCCGCGTGGCAGTTTTCCCCTTTCGCCCAACGCGCCGACTACCCCGCGCTCATGACCGCCGGCGTGCGCCACTGCGCCGCCCATCCCGGCATCCGCCGCGTCGAGGTCACCGAGGTGCAGATGGGCAACACCTTCCAATCCTCCAACCGGCCCAACACCGTCCACCCCGGCGAGCTGGTAAGATTCTGCCTCGCCAGTTTCGCGGCCGGCGCCGAGACCGTCACCGGCTGGTGTCTCAACATCCGCCGCCGCGACAACGAGGCCGGCGACTGGGGCCTCCTCGACGACTGCGACCTGCCCAACGCCCGCAGCCGCGCCCTCGCCCGCCTGCGCGAGGTCATGGCCACCGCCCAGGCCCGCACCGGCCCCTGGCGCGCCGCGCCCGCCGACGTCTGGCTTCCGCTGGATCCCCGCGCCCAGGCCCTCGAAATGGCCGAGGCCCCCGGCAACCACCCCCTCCCCGGTCGCCGCCTCCACGACAGCATTTTCGGCCAGGGGCTGCTCGCCCAGCGCCTCGGCGAGCTCGGCCTCGCCGCCAGCCTCGTGCGCTTCGCCCACCTGCCCGCCGCCCCCACCGCGCCCGGCCAGGTCGCGCTGCTCTCCCACGTCGTCGCCTGGGTTCTTGTTTCGTCGAATTAAAGGCTGCATCAACGAGATTCGTAGACAAGCCAACGGAATAAAGACGGAAACTCTCCTCTTTTTCTGTCTCCCGACATCCCTGACTAGGATTCATGCTTGAGCAAGATTGGCATAACTTTTGTTCTATGGCTGTCATATCTACAGACCTGTGACACGCGGAGCCATGGCTCCCCTGCCTGAGCTCTTTTGCTTGAGC
>JBBRHC010000428.1:0-2693 GCA_038223295.1 Opitutales bacterium | reverse complement strand
GGCGTCGGGCTGCCAGGATTTGGAGAACACCTCGACTTGTTTGGCGGCCATGAAGGCGGCGTAGAAACCGACGCCGAACTGGCCGATGAGGTTGGTGTTTTTCTGGCCGCCTTCGCTGAGGGCCTTGAGGAAGGCCTTGGAGCCGGAGTGGGCGATGGTGCCGAGGAATTTGGCGAGTTCCTCGCCGGTCATGCCGAGG
This sequence comes from Opitutales bacterium, assembly GCA_038223295.1. Taxonomy (GTDB): domain Bacteria; phylum Verrucomicrobiota; class Verrucomicrobiia; order Opitutales; family Opitutaceae; genus IMCC26134_A. The sequence continues at coordinate 2,494 of JBBRHC010000428.1, read as the reverse complement.
CCGGCGTCCTCGATGACGAGGGTCTTGGTTTTCTCGTCGGTGGTGACGATGATCTCCAGCGCGCGGTCGGCGTCGTGGATGGATTTTTCGGTGAGCTGGAGGTGGCGGAACTTCTCGGTGGCGTCGGAGGCGTTGGAGACGAGCTCGCGGATAAAAATCTCCTTCTCGGTGTAGAGGGAGTGGATGACGATATCCAAGAGCTGCTTGATCTCGGCTTGGAACTCAAACGACTGGGGGGCGGTGGCAGTATCGGTGGACATGGTGGGTGGAAGGGAAAAGAGGGAGGGGAGATGTTGACGATGGGGGGAAAAAATCAAGCGGCGTGACGCGAGGGTGCGCGATGGGGCGGATTTAGGCAAAGGCGGGTTGACGGTGGGGCGGGGCGACCTACGATCCGCCTCGACACCCTGTAGTGTTCGAGGTGCCCTTCACACGCTCTTTGCCTTTGAATCAATCCGGGAGCCATCAAACCGGGCGAAAGCAGCCAGGCCGTAAATCGGACGGCTAAAGATCGCACGGCGGTTCCCACCTTAACTTAAAAAGGTTAGAGGCCTTTGGGCATACGGCATAGGCGGGGTGTCACTTTTTTTTTCTCCGCTTCCTCTCCCATGAGTCCCACGTTCTACCACATCATCCACGTCTTCTCCTTGATCGTCCTGACAGGCGGTGCTTTCTACGCCTTCGCCGGTCCGCCGGAGACCAGGAAAAAAGTAATGATTTTCACCGGCATCGCGTCGCTGCTGATGTTGATCTCGGGCGTGGGTCTCATGCACAAGCTGGGCATTGCCTGGGTGGGGTGGCCCTTGGTGAAAATCGTCAGTTGGCTGGGCCTTTCCGCCTTGGCGGGCATCGGCTACCGGAAGCGCGACAAGGCCCCTGTTTTCATCACCATCATTCTCCTGCTGGTGATGGCCGCGCTCTACGCGGTCTACGGCCTGAATCCTCGCAACGCGGGTTGAGGCGCGCGGTTTATGTCCGGCGCGCTCTGCGGCCTCTGGGTGGATGACGAGGGCCGCGTGCACACGGCGGTCGAGTCGGCGGACGGGCGCGGGCGGGAGACGCGGATCGAGGCGCTGCGGCCCTTCGCGTGGCTGGCGGAGGGGGCGTTCGTGGCGGGCGAGGGCGTGACCATCGAGCGGCTGAAGGGCGAGGGTTTTTTCGCGGAGCTGGCGCACGCGGATACGCTCGCGCGCTTCGAGGCCTGGCAGGGCGCGGCCAAGGCGGCGGGCGCGAAGGGGATCGACGTGATCCGCCCGCCGGAGAGCCAATACCTGCTGCAAACGCGGCGGCGGCTCTTCGGGGACTTGCCCTTCGCGCGGCTGCGGCGGTGTCAGCTCGATATCGAGACCGGCTCGACGGACGGAGCGTTTAGCGACGCGACGAAGCCGGAGGATCGTGTGCTGGCCATCGGGCTGCGGGCGGGCGGGGTTAACCGTTTCCTCGTGCTCACGGCCGAGACGGATGCGGCGGAGAAGGCGCTGCTGGAGCAGTTCAACGCGGCGCTGGCCGAGCTCGATCCGGATACGCTGGAGGGGCACAACGTGTTCAAGTTTGACCTCGATTATCTGCGCCAGCGTGCGAAACGCCACAAGGTGCCGCTGGCGTGGGGGCGCTTCGGGCAGAAGGCCCGGTTTCGCACCAGCCGGCTGAAGGTGGCGGAGCGGTGGGTGGATTTCCCCCGCTGCGATCTGCCGGGGCGGACGGTGATCGACACCTATCTGCTCGTGCAACTGCACGACATCACGGCGCGCGAGTTGCAGGGCTACGGGTTGAAGGAGGTCGCGGTATACTTCGGCGTGACGACCGATGACGACGAGCGCACCTACCTGGCGGGCGACCAAATCGCGGCGGCGTATCGGGAAAACCGTGACGCGTTCCTCGCCTACCTCGGCGATGACCTGCGCGAGACGGCGGGGGTGGCGGATGTGTTGCTACCGACGTATTTCGAGCAGGTGAAGACCTTCCCCCTCCTGCTCCAGGAGGCGACGCTGCGCGGCTCGTCGGGCAAGATCGACCTGCTGTTTCAAGAGGAGTATTACCATGCGCGGCAGGCTTGCCCGGTGCCGCCGGAGGTGGCGCCGTTCGAGGGCGGGTATACGCGGAGTTTTCGGGAAGGGGTGTATCGCCACGTGCTGCACTTCGACGTGGCCTCGCTTTACCCGAGCTTGTTGCTGCTGCTGAATCGCAACCCGAAGAACGACCCGCTGGGCGTATTCATTCCGTTGTTACGGCGGCTGCGGGAGTATCGGCTGAAATACAAGGTGATCGCCAGGGTCGGCCCGACGGCGGAGGAGCGGGCGGAGGCGCAGGCGCGGCAGGCGAGTTTCAAGATCTTGATCAACTCGTTCTACGGTTACCTCGGGTTTTCCGGGGCGCGTTTCGGCGACGGCGAGCTGGCGGCGGAGGTGACGCGGCGCGGGCGGGAGTTGTTGCAGCAATTGATCGAGGCGTTCGCGGCGGAGGGCGGCACGATCCTGGAGGCGGACACGGATGG
>JBBRHC010000427.1:0-2699 GCA_038223295.1 Opitutales bacterium | reverse complement strand
CAACCCTGCCCGCCACCGCGCCCGCCCCGCCCGCCGCCTCCGTCGAGCCCGCCGCGCTCGCCGGGCGCATCGCCCTGCCCAAGCCCTCCACCGCGCCGCTGCCCAACCAGCCCTACGAGCTGGTGATCGAGCCCGAGCTGGTGCGCACCAACCCGCCGCTGGCCGTGGTTTACCTGGAGGGAGATTTCCCGGCGGCGGCGGAAACGCCGCTCGCCCGTATCCTGCAACGCGACCTGACCTTCATCCCCGGCCTCCTGCCGGTGCGAACCGGCACGCGGGTGGAGTTCCCCAACGAGGATCCGACCTACCACAACGTCTTCTCCTTCTCGCCCGCCAAGCGCTTTGACCTGGGCCGTTACCGTGCGGATGAGGCCGCCGTGCCGGTGCAGATTTTCGACCGCGCCGGGCTCGTCACTTTGCGCTGCGACATCCACCCGCACATGCGCGCGGCCATCCTCGTCCTCGCCACGCCGCACTTCACCATCACCGACACCGAGGGGAACTACCAACTCCCCGCCCTGCCGCCCGGCCGCTACATGTTGAAGGCCTGGATCGACAGCCGCACCACGCTCTCCCGCCCCGTTGAAATCGTCCCCGGACAGACCCTTCGCGTCGATCTCCCCTGAAGCGGGATCGTCCTCCGCCGCGCAGTACGAGACCCGTCGTTTCGCGCGCCGCCTGCTCGCCGCCATGGGCGTGATCATCGCCCTGCTCGTCGCGGCGGGCATCGCCCTGGCGCGTCATCAGCTTCAGGACACCCAGGCGGTGGAGGCGGCGCGGGGCTTCTCCGCCGAATTCGCCGCCGGCCAGGCGCTGCGTAGTCTGCGGCTGGATACGCTGGCGGATCGCGCCCGCGCCCTCGCGGACCGGCCGCGCATCCACGCCGCGTTCGAGGACGACGCCCTCGACCTCCTCTACCTCGCCGCCGGCGACGAGCTGCGCGACCTGCTCGACTCCACGCCCGCGCCGACGCCGGCCCGGGCCGGACCGATGCGCGCCCGTTTTTATCGGTTTCTCGATGCGGCGGGGCGGATAATCGCGCCGCCCGCCGATGCCATCGCCCCGGGCGAGGCCACGGCGGCGGAACTGGCCGCCATCGCCCCCGCGCGCCTCGGCCGCGCCCCCGGCTATGGCGTGGTCATCACGGCCGCGCCCGACGGAGGCACGCTGGCCACCGAGCTCCTCGCTCTGCCGATAAACTCCCGCGCGGACGGACATCGCCTCGGCGTGCTGGTGCTGGGCTTCGACGCCGCGCCCGAGCCGCATTCGTTCGCGCCCTCCTTCGAGGCGGACGCGGCGGTCGCCGCGCTGTGGATCGAAGGGCGGCTGCACGCGCCGAGTCTCGATCCTGTGCAGCGCGCCGATCTCGCGCTCGCGCTCGCGCCTCGCCTGGCGGCGGCCGCGCCCGATCTCGATACCACGCTGGAGCGTACCGAAATCCCGCTGGCGGGGCGCCTCTATCGCCTCGTGCACCACACGCTCAATCCCGGCCAGGGCTACCCGCTGGTCCACGAGGTGAGGCTCGCCCCGCTGGACGGTTTGCGCGCGCGCCAGAGCGCCGTCACGTGGCAGATCAGCGCGGCCGGCGTGTTTCTCGTCCTGGCCGGCATGGGGGTGAGCGGGCTCTTCACCGCGCGGTTTTCGGGCTGGTTCGGGCGCTTCGCCCTCGAGTCCGAGGCCCAGCGCGAGTTGCGGGCCGAGGTGGAGTCGCGGTTGGATCTCACCGCCGCCGAGCTGGAGCGCGCGGGGCGCTTCGCCGCGGACGCCTCGCACCAGTTGAAGACTCCCGTCGCCGTGCTGCGTCTCGGGCTCCAGGAGCTCGCGGCCGCGCCCGCTTTCCCCGACGCCCAGCACGGCGAGGTGGATGATCTCATCCGCCAGACGGATCGGCTGGCCCATATCCTCGAAACCCTGCTTTTGCTCTCCAAGCTCGACGCCGGCCTGCTCCGCGCGCGGCCCGCCTCGCTCGATCTGGCCGATCTGGCCGCCGTCGCGCTCGATGATCTGGGCGCGCTGCCCTCCGCTGATCACCTCGCGCTGGAGAACACGTTGACCGGCCCGCTTCTGGTGCGCGGGGAGATCCGCCAGCTCGCCCTCGTCCTGCAAAATCTTTTGGAAAACGCCGCCAAGTATAACCACCCCGGCGGGCGGGTGAGCCTCTCCGCCGAGACCCTGCCCGACGAGGTGCGTCTGCTGGTCGCCAACACCGCTCCGGCGCCCGTGCCCGCCGACGCGTGGGAACGCATCTTCGAGCGTTTCCATCGCGGCGCGGCCGCCGGGGACGTGCCCGGTTACGGCCTGGGGCTGAACCTCGCCCGCCACCTCGCCCGCCTGCACGGGGGCGACGTGCGCCTCGTGCGTTCCGACCCCGCCCTGACCGTATTCGCGCTGACCCTGCCGCGCGAATAGTGACTGTTTGGTTACCTTTGCGTCCTCGTGCGCGGGAAGGAGCGGGTTAGTCGTGGTTTAAGGTGACGCGCCTGCTGGCCCCCGCGGGTCGGACGGTGTGTTTCGCCCAACCCACCCAACACGAAAAAACATGAAAGCCTCGCTCCTCCGCTCCGTCGCGGCCCGGCCCCGCGCCGCCCGCCTCGTCTCCCTCGCCTTCGTCCTCCTCGCGGCCCCCGTGGCCAACGCCACCGTCTTCACCTTCGATATCCAAGGCAAAGCCGGCTTCGGTCTGCTCGGCGGTAACGAAA
>JBBRHC010000426.1:0-2707 GCA_038223295.1 Opitutales bacterium | reverse complement strand
GGCTTTTTCTACCGGGATAGGGCGGGGCTGGCCGCGGGGGCGGGGGGGGGGGGGGGGGGGACCAGGGGGGGGGTGGGGGGGTCCGCCCCCGCGCACAAACCCGGGGCGGGGGGGGGGGGGGGGCGGGGTCTGCCCAGCCGGCGGCATAAGGCCGAGCTGCACGTGTTGGAGAACGCGTTCCCAGGATTCCCGGCGGTCGCGGAGGGAGGCGGGGGCGACGAGGGCCTCAAGGGAGAATTTGCCCTTTCGGGTGGTGTCGTCGTGGCACTCGTAGCAGTGGCGACTGATGAAGGGTTGCACGGCTTGGGCGAAGGCGACTTCGGGCGCGGGCGGTCGGAGTTGCCAGGACCAGCGCGGCCAAGTCTGGTGCGCGGCGACGCCGGCAAGGGCGAGGCAGGAGCCGAGGGCGAGGGCCGTGGACGGGCGCATGGGGCGGGGCGGGCGGGCTAGGCGGGGGTGGGGTGGGCGAGCTAGCGAGACGAGGAATCAAGTCATAGCCCGCCCCGCCGAAATGTCACGGGCGAGGTGCGGAATTTGTCTGCAACTCGTAAGCGTGGGTCTGCGTAGATGACCAGGCCTGCCGTAGAGAATGAAATCGCGGATCTGGACCTGCGGGGTCGGGTGACCCGGGGAGCAATCGGGCGGCAGGGCGAAAGGGTAAAACCCCGCCGCGGACCTCGCTCAGAAGCGCAAGGAGAGGCGGTCGCCACTCACGCCGACGCGCGTGATGGAGGCGTAGAGTTCGTCGCCCCCGGAAAGGCGGTGGACGACGCGTTCGCGGGCGTTGGCGAGAGTCTTTTTGGAGTCTTCAGAGGCCTCGGGCGCGGCGAGCAGGCGGGCGTGTCGCGGGTTGACGGCACGGGCGTCAGACACGAGGTCGTTCGCCGATTCGGAGGCGGAGTTTGCCAATGAAACAGCGGTCACGGCAAGCGGCGGGAAATCCGCGTCCAGCCCTGCGTTTATCACCATGGGGGCGACGGTTTTTGCGGCGAGAGTCGAGGAAACGAGGCCTGAAGCAGGCTCGGTTGCCTCAGCGAGGGCGGCGGGGCTAGGGGTCACGGTATTATCCGCCACCGTAGCGGCGTCGGCGATGCCAGCCATAGCCAAGCGAAGGGTGTCTGGCGTGGAGAAAGCGAGGTCGATGGACGCGTCGCCTCGTGAATCGACGAAAGTCGGCGGGCGACTGGCGCTCGCCACGGAGAGCGCGGGGGCGGTTTCCGAGCCTGGGCCGGATAGAGGAGAGGAGACTGCGGCCGACGATTTAAGGGAGGCGGCGGGGTGGGAGGAAGATACGGCGGCGACTTGGCCGGGGAAACCGGACTTGGGCGCGTCGGGCCCGGAGGTGATCGTGGTAAGCGCGAAGAGGGCGGCGGCACCGGCAGAGGCGGAGGCGAAGAACCAGGCGGGGGTGGGGATTTTCCGGGTGAGCAGGCTCAGGCCGAGCCACCACGGCCTCGGCTCGACGATGGCAGCAAGTTGTTTTTGGCGGAGGCCGTGTTCAAAATCCTGCCAGAAAGCGGGGTCGGGGCGCTCGGCGCGTTTAAGGCGCAGGAGGTCTTCTACGGTGGTGCGGGGGCGAGGCTGCCCGGGAGAGTCTCTCATGTGCCGAGGTAGGGTTTTAACTCGTTTTGGAGGAGTTGTTTCGCGTAATGGAGGCGGGAGCGGACGGTGCCTATCGAAGTCCCCGTGATCTGGGCGATTTCATCGTGTGAGAGGCCGTCAATTTCGAATAAAGTAACCACGGTGCGATGGCTGATAGACAGTTTTTGCATCGCCTCGTTCAATTTTTGTTGGAGTTCGTTCAGGCAGGCTTGGCGGTCGGAAGCGGGGCCGGTGTCGGCGAGCTGGTCGAGCAGGGAACCGACGGGCTCTTCGTCGCGGATTTTTTCGAGGCTGAAGAAGCGGCGGAGTTTGTTTTTCTGGAGGTGGTTGAGGGTGCCGTTGATCGCGATGCGATAGAGCCAGGTGAAGAAGGCGGACTGGCCTTGGAAACGGTTGATGGACTGGAAGGCCTTGATGAAGGCGTCCTGGGTGAGGTCGGCGGCGTCCTCGCGATTGGACGTCATGTGGTAGATGACGCTCCAGATGCGTTCGCGGTATTTGCGCACGAGATCGTCGAAACGTTCGACCTCGCCGGCCTGGATGCGCAGCACCAGGGTCCAATCGGACTCCGCCTCTCGCTTGCGCTCGAGCGAGGCTTCCGCTCCGGCAGGGGCGGTGGGTGCGCGGGTCATCATGGGTGGGACTGGAAAAAAAGCAGGTGCGGTCGGTTTTGGCAACGTCGGGGAATGGGTGCTGAAAAGCGCGGGCGCGGTGGGGGTGGGTGAAACTTGGGGTGGCGTTCGGCGCGTGGAGCTTTTCTCGTGCCGAAATGGTCCTCGTCTCGCTGCCGCCCGCGCTCGGTAACGCCCACCTGCTGTTGTTGCATCTGCCGATCGGATTGGTGGTGGCGGCGGGCTTGCTGGAAATCTGGACGTGGCGCGATGCGGCGGCGCGGCGGCTGGTGGAAAAAATCCTGGCGGTGAACGTGGGTTTGACCGTGGTCACGGCGGCGGCGGGTTTGGCGTTGGCCAACGAGGGCGGCTACGCGGAGGCGGCGCTGGAGCGGCATCGGTGGGCGGGCGTGGCGTGCGCGGCGGTGGCGGCGCTGGCGTGGTGGCTGCGGGCGCGGCGCGGCGTGGCGGCGGGGCGGGTGGGCCTGGTGGCG
>JBBRHC010000425.1:0-2729 GCA_038223295.1 Opitutales bacterium | reverse complement strand
GTTCATCGCGCAGGCGCTCGGCGGTATCGGCCTCGGCAAGCAGACGCTCCCACCGCTGTTTCGATTCCGCGTGCCGCACGCGCACCGTGCTTTCCACGCGTTCACGCTCCACCGCCTCGGAGTGCGTTTTTAGATAAACCGCGCCTCCCCCGCCGCCTAAAACGACCAAAGCCACCACCGCCACGATAAGACCGACCTTTCGCCCGCCTTGGGCGGCGGGCGGAGCGACCGGCGCGGGGCTGGCGGCGACCACACGCCGAGGCTCGGCGGTGGGCGGACGCGGCGCGAACGGGGCGGTCGCGGAGGCGAAAGGCGCGGCGGTGGCCGGCTTCGGCGCGGCCGCCGGAAAAGGCTTGGCCGTCGCGGCAAACGGAGCGGCCGTGCCCGAACCGGCGGCGGGCTTGAACGGGGCGGAAGTGCTTGACGCGGCGGACGATGCAGGTGAACCGCCGTTGGTGTAGATCTCGGCGGCGAGTTTAAGCAGTTCGTTCGCGGCAGTCACCTGGGCGAGCGCCACGCGGCGTTTTCCTTTAAGAAAATCGGAGGGCGCATCCGAGATTTTTTCCTCCAAACGACTGCTGAGCAGGCGAAAACGCGCCTCGATTTGCGCCGGCGTGGCGTCTGGTGGCAGTCCGAAGAGCTGGGTGGCTTCGTGAAGGGTCATGGCGTGTTTAAATTTACACTCAAAAAAAGGGTGACCGGCCGCAAGCGTGGTCTGGTGCGGAGACCGGAAACGAAGGGATTTTCAGGCGGGCGGCGGCTTTTTATAACCTTCGCTCTTCGACCCTGCCCGGCCGGCCGAAGGATAACCCTCCGGCCCGGTGCGCGTCCGCTTACAGCGGGGGTTTCTCGCGGGTGGTGATTTTTTGATTCGGCGTTTTAGCGAAGCTTCTATCGAGCAACATGCGGCGATCATCGCCCTCAGATTCCGCTTTGATGCGCAATTCGCGGGCGCGGCTGGGGATTTCGTAGCGGCGACTATCCTCCGGCGCCAGCGCCCCTGTAATGAAGATGATGTTTTTGCCGTCCAACACGTAGGAGAGGGTAAAAATCACGGGCACGTTCTCTGCATTGCCCAGCTCGATCCAGCCTAGGGCCGGGGCGACCGGCGGCTCGACGACGGCGGGGGTGACCGCAGGCTGCGCGGGGACTGCTGCGGCGGGAAAGGGCAGACCAGGCGTAAATACAAAGACGTTGAACATGGAGCCCGGCGCGATGTCGCCGTTATCCTGGTTGAGGATCACCCAATCGGTGGAGTTGAACCAGACCCCGGTGACATGAAAATTATATGGCCCGGAGTCACGGTAGTTGTGGGTGATGAAGGGGAAGGCGCCGGCATCGCGTAAATCCGTGATGGTGTAGTAACCGCGCGTGTTGACCGGGTCGGAGCGGTGCAGGTGGGCGCGGCCCAGCCCGAGGGGCGAGGACTCGGCGGCGGTCGCGGAGACGACCGCCGACACGAACACATTGAAGCGGATGCCGGTCTCCATGGGCTCTTTATCCTGCCGGTAGATTGACCACTGTTTGCCATCATACCAGACTCCCAGAGGGCCGGCACTACGGGTGCCTACCGTGTTATCGGGAGTTACCAGCAATAGGGCCTCGGAATTAAAATCCGAGGCGGGATGGCGTATCAACGTGTAATACTCCTTGGTGTTCTCGATGGTGCTGGTGTGCCGGATTATCTGCGGCGGCCCGGGCGGGAAGGAGACGACGTTAAACTGCAGGCCGACGGCAGGCCGTGACATGTCGTCGTTTTGTATCAACCAGCGCGCCCGCGTGGCATCGTAGGCCACTCCCACTTCGCGGGGATTATAATCAACGAAACGCTGGGTGATAAATACCCGCCAATCCGGGCGTCCGTTCAACGAGGGGTGATCGAGCACGGTGGCGTCGACGGTCTGATTTTCAGCCGTCACCGTGTGGGTGAAAGGATCGGCCGCCCGCGAAAGGGACGGCAAAAGACCAAAGCAGGCGACAAAAAGCCCGGCGAGGCGAGCGAGAGAGGGAAACATGGTGATAACGAAATGAGATAGGATCGATCAGGCGGCGGCTGGATAGCGGCTACCCGTTTTGGTGTAAGTGAGCGGGGCCGAGCCCAACTGGCGAAGGGCGGGTTTTAGAGCAAGGTTCATGCAAATGAGTAGGTTATTTTTTCTAGAACAGAGGTTTGTTACCGTTTCGTCGTAATCGGTAAAAGACGGGATAGGAGCCTACGGTGCCCACCCCATCACGTTCCGCAACTCGGACCACCATCGCGCGACGGTAAACCAAATCAAAACAGCTCGCACGCGGGCTCGCCGAGGGGAGGGTCCGGTGCTACTCGTCGTCACTTTTTTCCGATATGCGTATCTATTTCATGGGGATTTGCGGCACGGCGATGGGCAACGCGGCGCTGCTCGCGCGTGCCGCCGGGCACGATGTGCTCGGGGCCGACACCGGTGTGTATCCGCCGATGAGCACGGTGCTTGCCGACGCGGGTATCAGCGTCCACGAGGGCTACGACGCCTCCCGCCTCGCCACCCTCGCACCCGATCTCGTCGTCATCGGCAACGCCATGTCGCGCGGCAATCCCGAGGCCGAGTGGCTGCTCGATACCCGCGCGCTCAAATTCACCTCCCTGCCCGCGCTCCTGCACGACACCGTGCTGGCCACCCGCAAGAACATCGTCGTCTGCGGCACCCACGGCAAGACGACCGCGACCGCGCTTGCCGCCTTTCTCCTGCGCG
>JBBRHC010000424.1:0-2729 GCA_038223295.1 Opitutales bacterium | reverse complement strand
TGGTTGGCGACGCTTTCTGGGAGGCGGCGGACTTTGGCAATCTTGAAAATTGGGGGTTTGGGGGGGGGTCGCCTCACCCCGACATTCGAAAACCGGGTGGCGTGACGGCGGTGTGGGGGGACCCCGCCCCACACCGCCTCTTTTCCTGATGGCCAAGGTCCGCCTCCTCCCTGAACGCGTCGCCAACCAGATCGCCGCCGGCGAGGTGGTCGAGCGCCCCGCCGCCGTGGTGAAGGAACTGGTCGAGAACGCGCTCGATGCCGGCGCCACCCGCATCGAGGTCGAGTTTTCCCACGGCGGCCGCGCCCTCATGCGCGTCGAGGACAACGGCTCCGGCATGGCCCGCGAGGACGCCGAGCTGGCGCTCCAGCGCCACGCCACCAGCAAAATCGCCGAGGCCGCCGACCTCGACCGCCTCGCCACCCTGGGCTTTCGCGGCGAGGCCTTGCCCTCCATCGCCAGCGTCTCCCGTTTCCTCCTCCAGACCGCCGAGGCCGAGGGCGCCGGCACCGAGATCCTCGTCAACGGCGGCCGCCCCGTGCACGTGCGCGATTGCGGCCGCGCGCGGGGCACCCGCATCGAGGTCACCCAGTTGTTCAACTCCGTGCCCGCGCGCCGAAAATTCCTCAAGACCGACGCCACCGAGGCCGCCCACATCGTCGCCTCCGTGCGTCTGCACGCCCTCGCCGCGCCCCACTGCGCCTTCACCCTGATCGAGGACGGCCGCGTCATCTTTCGTTCCCCCACCTGCCCCGCCCTCGCCGACCGCATCGGCGAGATTTTCGGCCGCCAGCTCGCCGATACCCTCGTGCCCATCGACGCCCGCGAAGGCGGCCTGCGCCTGCACGGCTTGCTCGCCCGCCCCGGCTCCGGCGGGCGCTCCACGCGGCACGAGACGATTACCTTCGTCAACCGCCGCCCGGTCGATAGCCGCACGCTGATCCACAGCCTCACTGAGAGTTACCACGAGGTGCTACCCAAGGGCCGCTACCCCGCCGCCTTCGTATTCCTGGAGCTCGACCCCGCCGCCGTCGACGTGAACGTCCACCCCGCCAAGCGCGAAGTGCGTTTCCGCAGCGAGCCCCAGATACGCTCCTTCGTCATCCGCAGCGTCCTCTCCCTCCTCCGCGCCGAGGCCCCGCCCGTCGCCCCCCTCACCGAGGTCCACCTGCCCCCCGCGTCGCCTCCCCCTTCCGTCTCCGCCTTCCCCCGTGGCACGGGCGTCCCGCCCGTGTCCGTCTCCGTCTCCGCCCGCACGCCGCCGCCCCAACGCCCAGCGCCAATCCTCAACCCCAACTTCTCCGCCTCCGTCTCCACCTGGCGTTTCATCGGTTTGGCACACTCCGTCTATGCGCTTTTCGAGACATCCGCCGGCCTGCTCCTGCTCGACCGCCGCGCCGCCCAGGAACGCATCGTCTTCGAGGAGTTGGCCGCGCAATTCGCCGCCGGCGCCATCACCACCCAACGCCTCCTCCTGCCCGCCGTGCTGGAGCTGGACCCCATCAGCTCCGCCCTCCTGGTCGACCGCATGCCCTTCCTGCTGACCCACGGCTTCGAGGTCGCGAGTTTCGGCCGCCACACCTTCCGCCTGGAGGGCGTGCCCGCCGTGCTCGAGCCGGCCGACGCCGAGGCCTGCCTGCGCGATCTGCTCGACGCCTTTCGCGATGGCCGCGCCCCCGAGCGCAACCCCGAGATCGCCCGCGAGCAGCTCGCCCGGCTCGCCTCCGCCCGCGCCGTGCGCCTGCCCGCGCAGGTGGATGCCGCAGCGATGCGCGCCCTGGTGGCCCGCCTCTTCGCCTGTCGCGCCCCCCACACCAGCCCCGGCGGTCGCCCCACCCAAGTCGAACTCAGCCAGGGCGAACTCTCCCGCCGCTTCGGTCGCGCCTAGCCTGTTAAAACGCCGGCGACAGCACCACGCTCGCGCCTGGCAACACGGTGTAGTCCTCGCCGCCGCACCACACGCTGTCGTTGATCAAAAATTTGCAGATGATCGGCTGGCCGCTCTCGGGAAACGTGATCAACCAACGGTCGTCGGCCGCGCATTCCAACGGCACGCCCACATCCCAGCTCAAGCCGGGGCCGTCGCCCCGCAGCGTCAGGTGGTTGCCGAAACCCACGTCCACCACCGCCACGATGGTCGTGGTCACGGGCATGGCCGCCGGCTTCTCCTTGGGCGAGGACGCCGTGGCTTTGGGCGCCTTCGCGGCGACCTTCGCGACCGGCTTGGCCACCGGAGCCGAGACGACGGGCGCCACCACGGGCGCGGGCACCCGAGCCGCCACCGGTTTCGCCACTGGTTTTGCAACCGCTTTGGGCGCGGGCTTGGCGACCGACGCAGCTGCTGTTTTGGCCACGATGGGCGCTGGCTTGGCCAGGATCTTGGGCGAGGGATCGGCCTTGATCACGGGAGCGTGAGTCTTCGAGGCGAAGGGTTTGGCGGCGGTTTTTTTCATGTGGTTGAAGAAGTGTCTCGGAATGGCCTTGGGCGAAGGTCCCATGGCTTACCCGAGTGAATGGCAGCACAATAGCAAATCGCGAACCAATCGCGCCACCGACCAATTTTTACCTCACTGTCTTATTCAGGCCAACTAATTCTGATTCGCTTTCAAAGTTAGACTAATTGAGATGGTGGTGATGAATGGGTCGACCACGGAACTCGGACACTGAACTGGAAAATCAAGCTCGCGCGGCGGTGAAAAACGCCAGGACGCTGGAGGAGTTGAGAACGG
>JBBRHC010000423.1:0-2733 GCA_038223295.1 Opitutales bacterium | reverse complement strand
GAAGTGGATCGCCGCGATCTAACGCAATCTGCTGGTCATCTGCTCGTTTGTTCACCCGCTCAATGCACTATTCAGTGCACCTCGGGATTCACGAACGACCATCTGATCCAACTTCTTGCGCCATCTCATCGGCTCCCACTCCGGATTTCGGGGTAAACGATCACGGCGCCGGCGGTGCCGCTGGTAAGGGTGACGTTTTGGGGGCTGGAGAATTTGCCGGAGGCGGGGCTGAAAAGCGGCGAGTAGGCGAGGTTGGCGACGGTCTGGTAAACACCGGAGTCGGTCGCGGCAGCGAGCGGGCGCGGGGTGCCGAGGAGGTCGCGCACGGGGCGGTAGGCGACGGTCGCGCCGTAGTTGCGCGGGGTGGCGGCGGGGCGCAGGCGGAAGTCGGCGACGGAGGCGTCGATGGAGGGGGAAAGGAAGAGGTTGGCGGCGTCGTAGGCGCGGCCGAGATCGGTGTTGTTGGACAGGTTCGCGCCGGAGAGCGACGGGGTGTTGTCGCCGCCGACATAGACGTTGCGGCTGTGTACGATGGTGGACGGGTCGAAGTTGGCGACGCCGGTGGCGGCTTCGTTGTAGAGGAAGCTGCCGACCCCGGTCGGATTGCGCGGGGCGACCATGATGTTGTTGGTCACGCGCACGTTTTTCACCCAGCGGCCGGCCACGTTGGGGGTGAAGCTTTGGGTGAAGATCCGGCCGTAGGCGAGGCTGGTGGACGCGCTGTTATGGTAGGCGGTGTTGTGCACGATATCGACGTTCTCGGCCTTGAGGACGTGGATGCCGGAGCCGCCGTTGTTGAAAACGAGGTTGTTGGTGACGACGGTGCGGCCGGTGTAGGTGGCCTTGTAACTGTCGATGATGATGCCGTTGCCGTCGGAGTAGTTGGTGCCGGCGGCGCTCCAGGGCAGCATGCACTCGTTGCCGTAGACGACGTTGCCGCTGATCATCATGCGCAGGTTGGCCCCCTGTTCGGAGTCCACGGTATCGAGATAACTGATACCCGATCCGGCGTAGATATTCCCCCCAGGCGTTGTTGCGGATGAGGTTGTTTTCGATGGAGACGCGGTCGGCGTCGGCGGAGGCGATGCCGGCGCCGGGCATGAACTCGACGGTGTTGTCGGCGTAGCGGAAGTGACGCGGGGCGAGGCTGCCGAGCCGGCCCTCGACGAAGATGCCGTTGCCGTTGGAGGAGCCGGTGGCGAGGCCGACGTTGGGTTCGTAGAGCGGGTTGATGCGGCGGTCGCCGTTGGCGGCGATGAAGGACTGGCCGCGCAGGGTGAGGCCGCGGATCTCGACGTAGGAGGAGGTGGTGGCGGTGGAGTTGGAGTTTTGCAGTTTAAAGACCTGCCAGCCGACGGTGCGGACGACGGGGCGGTGGCCGGGGTAGTTTTTGAAGACGATCCAAGCGTCGGGGCGGCCGGGTTTGCCGAGGGTGACGGTGTCGCCGCCGGTGTTCGTGCCGCTGTATTCGCCGCCCTCCAGGATGACGACGATGTTGTCGGTGCCGCTGGCGGTGAGCAGGTTGGCGGCGCGCTGGAGGGTGGCGAAGGCGGTGGCCTCGGTCTGGCCGTTGGCGCTGTCGCTGCCGCCGAGGGCGGCGGGTTTCACGTAAAAGCGCGGGGTGGAGTAGTTGACGTTGTCGATGCGGATGTCGGGGCCGGCGGTGCTGGCGAGCTCGAAGCTGAGGCGGACGCAGGAGTGGGCGGGGTTGAAGGTGCCAGCGCCGTCGGGCGTCATGGACGATAGCTCGAAGGCGAAACGCTGGTCGAAGTCGGGCGCGAGCGGGTAGATGACGGTGCGCAGGCCGCCACTGCGGGTGCCCTCCGCGGCGCCGGAGAAGCTCTCGATTCGGACGATGACGGGCCAGGTGCCGGAGACGGAGAGGTGAAAGCTCAAAGTGAGCAGGCCGAGATTGGTGACGGAGTTGGCGGCGAGGAGCGGGAGCAGGCCGCTATTGACCCCGGCGGCCCACGCGCCGGTGGCGGCGGAGCTATCGACCTGGAGGCGCAGGCCGAGGGAGCGGGTGCCGGAGAGGTAGGTGTTGATCGTGCCGACGCCGGTGACGAGGGGCGTGGTGGCGACGGAGCCGCCGGCCGCGCTCTGGGTGGAGGCGAGGGCGGGCCACGGGGAAGCGCCATCGAAGTTTTCGCGCAGGAGGGCGGCCGCGGAGGCGCGGGGCGCGAGGGCGACGGCGAGCAGGCCGGCGAGCAGGGTGAAGAGGCCGCGGACGGGTATGAAGAAGAGCAGGGCACGCATGGTGAAAGGCGATGGAGCAGTCCCGGAGTGGGCCGGGCGGGAATAGCGGGTGAATAGAGGCACGGTCCCGGAAACGGGAGGGCTACGAAATCTTTGACCCGGCCTCACATGGAGGGGGGAGCAACGACCGATACGCAGCATTGCCAAAGGGTTCCGAGTGAGGCTCCGACTCGGCTCGACGCAGCGGTGCTCGCGGTGAGGACGAGAAAAGCGGCGCGCCAGAAAGCGGAAAATCGGATTGTAACGTGGCAATGTGGCGTCTCAAGGGGGTGTCGCGGTCGGAGCCGGGCAGGTTTTACAGAGTAATTTCTTCCGGGGCGGGGGCTGCGGTGCGGTTTCACACCACGCAATCACCGGTGCGGGATGGTTACCGATTCACGCCGCCGCCGACCTCGCGAGAGGTCCGGGATGGGGTGGCGTCGGGCAGGGCCTAGAACGGAGGGGTGACGATCAACGCACGGTGCCCGGGACGGGGCG
>JBBRHC010000422.1:0-2751 GCA_038223295.1 Opitutales bacterium | reverse complement strand
GCGAAGCTGCGCCCCGCGACGGTGACGCTCTCAAACTGGCCGGGGAGAACCTGGCCGGTGGCGGAGCTGAGGCGCTCGCGGGCGTTGGCCAGCGTGACCGCGTTGGCCGTGGTGTTGATCTCCAGAAGGAAAGAGCCGGAGAAGGCGTAACCCGTGCCGTCGGCCGAGGCAGCGCCACCCCGCAACGTGAGGGCGAGCGAGCCGGCAACCCCGGCCGGAAGGATGTTGAACGCGCCGTCGAGGCGGAGCGCGTCGAGCGGGCCGACCTTCACCACCGCGAAGACCCGCACCGCGATCAAACCCGCGCCGGCGCTGAACTCGAAGGAGCCGCGCAAGGTGAGCGCGTCGGCCCCGCCGACCACGGTGACGAAACTGCCCGCCAGGTAGATACGGGTGGAGCGGGCCGCGAGGGTAAGGGAGGTGAACTGGCCGGCCAGAACGAGGCCGTCGGCATCGAGGACCGGACGGGCGTCGGCGAAGGTGACGGCGGCGGCGGTGGTGTTGAGTTCCAGTTGGAAGATGCCGCCGAGGCGGAAACCGAGGCCGGCGACGTTGGCCTGCGCGGATACGGTGAGCTGGAGCAGGCCGACGATGCCGGCCGGGCTGATGCGCAGCAGGGCGCGACCGGTGAACGAGGCGATCTCGGTGCGGGTATTTGCCCCGCCAGTCTGGAGGCGCAGCGAGATGTTGGCGTCGAGCTCGATGAAGGCCGGACGGACGGTGAAGACAAAGGAGCCCTCCAGCGTTAAGCCTCCCACGGCGAGCGCGCCGAGCGCGGTGACGCGGGCGTAGGGGCCGGCCGCGAGATTGACCACGATGCCGGCGATCCGCGGGATGGCCGAGCCGGAGGTGTTGATCTCGAGGCTAAACACCGCAGTGTAGGAACCGCCGGTGGTGCCGGACGCCTGCGAGCCGAGCGCGATGGCGAACTTCGCCGCGAAACCCTGCGGGCCGAACTGCAACGCGCCGAGCACGCTGAACTCGAAAAGAGTCGTGCCGGAGACGCGCAACAGGAGCGAGGCCTGGGCGGCGATAGCAAACCCGTTTGACCCGGCCTCGATGCCGAAGGTGCCCGAGAGGGTGAGGCCGAGGACGGTCAGCTCGCCGTTGATGATGATGCGCGCATAGACGCCGGCCTCCAGGTTGACCGTCAGCGGGCCGATCCTCCGGACCTGGCTGCCGGTGGTGTTGACCTCGAGGCGGAAACGCAGCGAGCCGCCGAAGGCGTAGTCCGCGGAGTTCGAACCGGCGGCGAGGGAGAGATCGAGGACCGCGACGGCACCGGCTCGGCTGATTTCAAAGCCCCCCGCCACGCGGAGGGTCAGCAGGCGGGCGCCGCCGACGGCGATGTCGAGCGTGGCGGTGGCGGTGACGCGCAGGAGATCGGCGGACAGGGCGAAAGAGAACGAGCCGTCGAGCCGCAGACCGGCGATGCGGAGGAAGCCCTGGGCCTCGACCAAGGCGTAGGGACCGGCGGCGGAGGCGGGGGTGAGCCGGGCGGGGATGGTGACCGGGGACGGCTGCTGCGGGGAGCCGGGGATGGCCGGCGGCGTGTAGGTGACGATCCGTCCGGTGGTGTTGACCAGGAGGAAAAAGGAGCCGCCGAGCTGGAGCTGGAGGGCGGCGGGAAAATTGGTGGAGAGCGTGACGTCTATTTTGCCAGCTAGACCGGAGGTGGAGAGACTGAGAAAACCAAGCGCGGTGAAACCGAGCAACGGCGGGGGCGCGTTGGGCCCGGCGGCGCCGGCGATCAGCGAGGCCTCGACGAAGATGGTCAGGCCGGTGTCGGCCGCGATCTCGATGATGAAAACGCCATCGAAAGCGAAGAGCGTGGCCGCGCCGTTTTTAACGAAGAGGAAGCCGTTGGCGAAGAGCGCGAAGCTGTTGGCCGGGATGTCCACGTCGATGACCTCGCCGGTATTTGGGAAGGTGAAGACGACCTCCTGGGCGCGGTCGCTGACGTTGAAGCGGAGGGTCAGGCCGGCGTCGAACTCGATGCCCAGCGGCCCGAGCGAGCCGGCGTTGGCGATAGAGACCGAAAGCGCGCCCCAGATCTCCACGTCGTCGCCGGCGTAGTCGATGACCAGCAAACCCTGGGCGTTGAGCGGCCCGAGGACCGGAAAGTTCAGGGTCGCATCGACGAAGAGCTCGGTGCGCTCGGTGGTGACGGTGAGGCGCACCAAACCGCGCAGCTCGAGGCCGATGAAGGGCACGACCACCTTGCCGCCGATGACGAGGGTGAAGCCGATGACCCTGGTCGAGTCGGCCGGATCGCGCACGAGATCGAAGGACAGGAAACCGGTGATGGAAAGCACCGCCGGATCGCCCGGCACATCAAGGAGGAACGCGATGTCCACCGAGCCGCTCGGGATCTCGCGCAAGTCGATGAAGAACTTGGCCTGCCCGAGCACGAAGGGCGCGGGCATGACGCCGGGGAGGAAGTATTCAAGTTTCCCCGACATGAGCAGGGCGCCCTCCGTGCTGATGATGATGTCCACCGAGGCGCTGAGGCCGGGGAGGAGGGCGGAGCCGAGGGTGGCACCGAGCTCGAGCAGCATCGGCGAAGTGAGCGCGGTGGCGAAGTCCACCTGGCCGACCGAGCCGCCGGCGTTGCGCACGATGACCGAGATCTGCTGGCGCAGGGCGTCGAGCCATTGCTCGGCGGTGAGGTCGCCGGAGGGCGAGAAGGCGGGGTCGCGCAGGCGCCCGGGGTCGGGCAGGCCGGTGACGGGATCGTTGATATTCGGGAAG
>JBBRHC010000421.1:0-2793 GCA_038223295.1 Opitutales bacterium | reverse complement strand
ATCCGCGCGCTGTTGACCGAGGGCCGCATCGACGCGGCGAACGTGTTGCTCGGCTCGGCCTACGCGAGCGAAGGCGTGGTGACCGGCGGCAAACGCCTCGGGCGCATGATCGGTTTTCCCACCTTGAATCTGCCTTGGGCGCCGGATCTGCATCCGCGCCTCGGCGTGTATGTGGTGTCGGTGGAAAGGGCGGAGGGCGGTGATGCGCCGCGCCGCGCGGTGGCCAACTACGGGCTGCGACCCACGGTGGAGCAGGCGAGCGTGCCGCAGTTGGAGGTGCATCTGCTCGACGAGTGTCCCTTCGGCGTCGGCGACCGTTTGCGGGTGGAGTGGCTGGCGTTTATCCGGCCGGAGCAAAAATTCGCCGGGCTGGAGGCGTTGCGCGTGCAGATCGGGCTCGACCGCGAGGCGGCGCGGGCCTGGTTCGGACTGTAGGCAATCGCATCGCCAGCGGCGTGGAGGACGGTGAATCTGCGCGCATGAACGCAGACGCAGCCCCGCTTCTTGACGTCGCCACGGTGACCTTGAATCCCGCCCTCGACCGCACGGTGACGGTGAACCGGTTCGTGCCCGGCGCGGTGAATCGGGCGGAGCACATCCGGGATCGGCCTGGCGGAAAAGGCATCAACGTGGCGGCCGCGCTGGCCGGGCAGGGTTTGGCCACGGCGGCGCTGGGGTTTCTGGGGCGGGAAAACGAGGCGGTGTTCGCCGCGTTTTTCGCGAAGCTCGGCGTGGAGGACGTCTGTCTGCGCCTGCCGGGCGGGACGCGCCTGGGTATCAAGATAGTCGATACGGCGGGCGGCGGGACCACGGACCTGAATTTCCCCGGGCTCGCGCCGTCGCAGGCGGATCTGGCGGCGCTTGGGCGCCAGTTGGACACGCTGGAGGCGCGCTGGTGGGTGTTGGCGGGCAGTCTGCCGCCGGGGGTGCCGGCGACGTTTTATCGCGATGCGATCACGCGGTTGAAAGCGCGAGGGGCGCGGGTGGCGCTCGACACGAGCGGAGAGGCGCTGCGCGAGGCGCTGGGAGCCGCGCCGGAGGCGATCAAACCCAACGTACACGAGCTGGAGGCACTGGTCGGGCGCGAACTCCGCGACGAGGCGGCGGTGGTGGAGGCGGCGCGTGGTTTGGTCGCGGGCGGGGTGGGGCTGGTGGTGGTGTCGCGCGGCGCGGTGGGGGCGTGTTTCGTGACGGCGGAAGCGGTGGTCCACGCGAGGCCGCCGCGGATCGAGGTCGGCAGTACGGTGGGCGCGGGCGACGCGATGGTGGCGGGGATCGTGGCGGCGCGGGTGCGCGGTTTGTCGCTGGTCGAGTGCGCGCGGGTGGCGACGGCGTACTCGTCGCTGGCGCTGACTCGCGAGGCGGAAAGCGTGACGATGATCACGCAAGAGGCGCGGGCGGCGGTGGAGGCGTTCGCGGCGCGGGTGGAGACGCGCGCCGGCTAAACGGGAGAGCCGGAAGACGGGATCAGACCGCGACTTCCTCGTAGCTCCGGGCTTCCCAATGGGGAAAGGAGTCCTCGAGTTGAAGAAAGGCGCGGGCGCCCTCGGGCGTGGAGAAAACCGCGAAGGCGTGGTGATGCGCCATTGCCTTTTGATAGAGCATGCCGCAGGCGGTGATGAGGGGTGAATTGGTGACGGCGGCGCAGCGGCCTTCGCTGGTTGCGGGGTGGTGGCGAAGGAAGTCGACCAGGGTGTTTACGTCGCCGTACGCGATTTCCGGCACGGCGTCGGTCAGATCGATGTAGCCGCTGTAGGATTTATCGTAGGCGGGGTCGGCCAAAATCTGACGGATACATAAGAAACTGTCGGCGAGTGAGATGCGTCCCGCGTAGCGTTGTAGGATGATTCGCCGTTCCGGGTTGATGGTGTAGCGAAAGTTCATGGCTGGTTGGTGACACAGGCCCGACACGCACGATTGGTCAAAAACGCACGGGGCCGGTGCGTAGTAATGCGCCGGAGAGGAAGGGAAGCGCGCTTAGGGATCGTCTCCTAGGCGAGTTACAGGTTTTCCCCGCCGTGGCCCGGGCGCGTTATTCGCGTGCGCGGGACTGGGCGAGCAGGGTGGGTGTGGCGGTTTTTAGATGGGGAGCAGCCAGCGCAGGAGGGGCTCGGTGACCGCGCCGGCGACCAGGCAGAGCGGGATGGTGAGCCGCGCGAGGGTGAGGGTGCGCGCGGGCGTGGGCAGGCGGCGGGAGAGTTTGTGGAGGTGGCGACGCAGGGCGGGGAGTGGGGTTCGCATGCGGCCAGGCTAGGCTCGCGGCGTGAAGGAGGGATGAACGGGCGATGAAGTCGTGATGAAAAACGCGAAAAAACGCGGCCCGCCGGTAGTCGGGCCGCGTCGGTGTGGCGGTCGGGGATGTTCCGGTTTTAGCGACCGGGAAGAGGTGGGGGCGCGGCGGCGGCGAGCGGGGCGTCGGGCGTCGGATAGGCGTCGTGGTGCCAGTCTATGCGCCGGGTGAGATACATCACCAGGCCGAGAACGGCAAAGAGGGCGGCGGTGCCGGCGTGCAGCGAAGCGCGGCGAGATCGGGGGCGGCGAAGCGTCCGGAGAGTTTTAGGCGGGTGGTGTAAACCCGAACTCCGAAGTGGAATCGGGTGTGGTCATAGGGAAGGACATTCAGGCAAGTAAGTTGGGATGGAAAACGACCAGGAACAAACCGCCCACAAAACCGCCGACGCGGCGTTCATGCCTTTATTCGGCGGAATGAAGGTCCTGATGAGTGAAACGCCGAAGGCGGTAACACCCTTCGGAGGCCTGATCAGCTTCGTCGCTTACTTGGAGCAGATCGGC
>JBBRHC010000420.1:0-2795 GCA_038223295.1 Opitutales bacterium | reverse complement strand
CAGCTCGCTTGCGAGCGCTCCGCCCGCCTTTCGCGCCCGCCCCTCCTTCGCCTTACCTGCCTCCGCCCCCACGTTATGTTTGTCAGGCTCTGCCAATCACGCTCAACCTAACCGCAATGTCAGTCTCCGACCAACTCTTCGCCCGCGCCCTCCAACTCATCCCCGGTGGCGTGAACTCTCCCGTCCGCGCTTTTCGCTCCGTCGGTGGCTCAC
Source organism: Opitutales bacterium (assembly GCA_038223295.1). Lineage (GTDB taxonomy): Bacteria > Verrucomicrobiota > Verrucomicrobiia > Opitutales > Opitutaceae > IMCC26134_A. The sequence goes on along the minus strand of JBBRHC010000420.1, from coordinate 2,582 downwards.
CGTTCTTCGTGAAAGCCGCGCGCGGCGCCACACTCATCACCGCCGACGATCGCGAACTCATCGACTTCGTCTGCACCTGGGGCCCCGCGATTCACGGTCACAACCACCCTCGCATCAAAGCCGCCATCGCCGCCGCCCTCGAAAACGGCACCTCCTTCGGCACGCCGAATCCCTCCGAAGTCGAGATGGCCGAACTCATCGTGAAGTTCGTCCCGTCGATCCAAAAAGTCCGCATGTGCAACAGCGGCACCGAAGCCACGATGTCCGCCATCCGGCTCGCGCGCGGGTTCACGCGTCGCGACAAGATCGTCAAGTTCGCCGGCTGCTACCACGGTCACTCCGATTCGCTCCTCATCAAAGCCGGCTCCGGCGCACTCACCCACGGCCATCCCGACAGCGCCGGGGTCCCCGCCGCTTTCGCCCAGGAAACCATCGTCCTGCCCTACAACGACGCTCCCGCCCTCGAGGCCGCCTTCGTCGCCAATCCCGGGAAAATCGCCTGCGTCATCCTCGAGCCCTACTGCGGCAACGTCGGCTTCATCATGCCCGACGCCGGCTACCTCGCCGCCGTCCGCGCCCTCACCGCGAAACACGGCGCGCTCCTGATCTTCGACGAAGTGATGACCGGTTTCCGCCTGCACCAAGCCGGCGTGCAAGGCCTCTTGACCGACGAACTCAGAGCGAACGCCGCCGCTTCCGGCGCTCAACCCTCAACGCTCAACTCTCAACTTTCCTTCACCCCCGATCTCACCTGCCTCGGAAAAATCATCGGCGGCGGTTTGCCCGTCGGCGCGTTTGGCGGACGTTCCGACGTCATGGATTATCTCGCACCGCTCGGCCCGGTTTACCAAGCCGGCACGCTCAGCGGCAACCCCCTCGCCATGGCCGCCGGCATCGCCGGGCTCCGCCTCCTCGAAGAATTGAATCCTTACGCCCGCCTCGACGCCCTTGGTCGTCAGCTCCGCGACGCCGTGCTCGCCGCCACGCGCGCCAAAGGCATCCCCGCCCAAGTCCCCCAATGCGGCTCGATGTTCAGCATTTTTTTCACCGCCACTCCGGTGCGCGACTACACCACCGCACTCACCGGCGACGCCAAACTCTTTGGCCGTTTCTTCCGCACCTGCCTCGACCGCGGGGTTTATCTCGCCCCCAGCGCCTACGAAGCCGGCTTCATCAGCACTGCCCACGAGGGCCCCGCGATCGATCGCGCCTGCGAAATCATGTCGCAAGCTATCGCGGAACTTTGATTGTCCCACTGCGGACCCACCTCCGCCGGTCACCTTTTCATGACACTTTTCCAAATTTTCCGCCGCCTGCTTGCGCTCTCCGCGCTCGCCGCCACTCAATTCGCGACTGCGGCCCCGCAACCCGTCGGCGCTCCCGCTCTCGCCCTCGACGAACTCAAGCCCGGCCAACGCGGCGAAGTGTGGACCGTCTTCCGCGGCACCGAGCCCGAACCCTTCTCGGTCGAAGTCACCGGCGTCATCCGCAACGCCCTCGGCCCCGGCAAATCCTTGATCGTCTGTGAACTCACCGACGAACGCGTCCAGAAAATGGGCGCCGTCGCCGGCATGAGCGGCAGCCTGCTCTACATCGACGGCAAACTCGCCGGTGCTCTCAGTTACCAAATCCAACGCTTCGAAACGGTCCGCTACGCCGGCTTCACGCCCGCCGCCGACCTCGCCGAAGTCCGCGAAAAAGTCATCGTCCCCACTCCGACGCCCCTCCCGACGAAGTCGCTCACGACCATCGTCCCGTCGGCCCCGTCCGGCACGTCCGACACGTCCGACCTTTCGCCGTTCAACCTCCAGCCTGCCACCCTTCACTCCGGTGGCGCCACGCCGTTGGCCCCCGCGTTCACGCTTACCGGTCTCAGTCCGGCCGTTGCCGATCTGTTCGCCTCGCGTTTCGCCGCTCTCGGCCTCTCCGCCACCGCCCTCGGCGGCAGCACGCAATCGGGCACCTCTGCTCCGTCTCTCAACGCTCAACCCTCAACGCTCAACTCTCCCGCCCTCCGCGCCGGCTCGGCTGTCGCCGTCGCACTCGCCACCGGAGACATCACCCTGGCCGGCACCGGCACCGTTTCGCGTCTCGATGGCGACCGCGTCACCGCCTTCGGTCACCCGATGCTCTCGCTCGGCGAGGTCGCCCTCCCGATGTGCGCCACCGAGATCATCACGATCCTCCCTTCGTCGATGTCGTCGGTGAAAATCGCCAACACGGGCGCCGTCATCGGCACGATTTCCCAGGACCGCCTCTCCGCCGTCTCCGGCACACTTGGACCCGGCCCCGCGATGACCCAAGTCGAGGTCACCGTCGCCCCCACCGACGGCGCGCCCCGCACCTTGCGGTTCTCCGTCGCCCGTCAACAACAGCTCACTCCCATGATCGTCGCCGCCGGCGTCACGCAGGCCATCATGGGCGCCAACGATGCCGGCCTCGCCAACGGCTTCCGCCTCCGCGGCAACATCACCTTCCCCGCCGCGCAATCCCTCGCCACCCGCGCACTCTACGCCGGCCCGCAGGGCTTCGCCCAAGGTCTCAACGAATTCGTCCAGGGCCTCGCCGCCAATCTCCTCAAT
>JBBRHC010000419.1:0-2818 GCA_038223295.1 Opitutales bacterium | reverse complement strand
GCGCGGGAGCGGTCGGCGGGGGCGAGGTCGAGGAGGTCGAGGCGTTTGAAGAAGCGGATGGCCTCGGGGAAGTTGCCGGTGGCGAGGTGGGTCTCGGCGATCTCGAACTGGGCGGTGCGAACGATGCGGCGGTAGCGGTCGGACTCGGCCTCGGGGAGTTTGAGGGTGGAGTGGATGACGGAGTAGAAGCGGGCGATGGCGAGGCGGGGGGCGCCGAGTTCGCGGAGGGTGCGACCGAGCTCGAGGAGGGCGGAGGGGAGCTCGGGGAAGGCGGGATAGTTGCTGATGAGGTGCTCGTAGGTGGCGGCGGCTTTGACGCCGTCGCCTGCGACGCGGAAGGTGCGGGCCATGCCGAGGAGCGCGGGCGCGGCCTCGGGGGTGCCGGCGGTGTCGGTCGCCACCTGGCGATAGGCTATGAGGGAGGACTCGGTGTCGCCGGCGGCTAGTTTGGCGTCGGCGATGCGGAGGAGGCTGGCGCGCTCCTCGGGGGTGAGGCGTTGGGGTTTGCCGGAGGCGGGCGGTGTTTCCGTCGCGTCAGCGGCTGGCGGCGTGGCCTCATTCGCGTGCTCGTTCGCCTGCTCGGGGTCGGTCGCGGCCACCGAGGGATGGGTCGGGGTGTCCGCAGTCGCGTGCGTGGTCGCTTCGGCGGGCGGGTGTGCGGCGGGGTGCTCCTCGGTGGCGAGGGCCGGGAGGAGCAAGGCGAGGAGGAGCGGAGGCAGGGCGAGGCGCGGGATCATTTTAGTTCGTAGGTCGCGCGGCTGGGGGGTGCGGCGGGCGTGGACGCCGGGAGGAAAAAGGGGAGGAGCTCGTCGATGGTGACGGGCGGAGGGGGAGGCGCGTAAATATCGGGCACCAAGGCGTGGCCGACGGGTGGCGGCGGGGTGGCGGATTGAGCCGGGGTGCCGGCGATGTCGGGGAGCGCAAGGTCATCGCCGGGAGGGGGCGCGGAGGATACAGGTTGGGTGGCGGGAGAGGCGTCCGGCGCAGGTGCGGATTCAGGCACGAGGGTGGCATCCTGCGTGGCGGCGCCGGGGCGGACGGGCGGGGGGCCGAGGGTGCGACGCACGTCGAAACGGAGGGCCTCCGGGGCGGTCTGGGTCAGGTAGGGCAGGGAGGTGTCGGAGCGGGCGGCGGCGTGGTTGGCGGCCAGGATGGAGAGGAGGAGATAAGAGCCGTTCACGCCGAGCCGTCCGGGGGACTGGCGGGCGCGGCGGGCTCGTGGAGAGCGTGAGTGTGAGCGTGAGGGTGAGTGTGATGAAGACATGGGAGGTGGTGCGGTGAAGGGTGTTCACTGAGCCATCCCGAGTAGAGTTCCGCCGGTGGTATCGGCACGCGGGGGGGCGGACTTGAGGGGGGGAATTGCCGGCGAGGGTCGCCACCCCGCCCGGTTGATCCGACTCCAATTGAATTGGTGCGGCCCAGCGCACCCGAGCTCAGGCTCGCGGCTAAACTCAGAAAAACGCTAAAAACGCGCCCGCGGCGGGGGCGGGCGATACCCGGGGACACCGGTAAAATCGAAAACAAGGCCGGGTTTGCGCTCTTGAAAGGCCCGGAGCGCTTGCGCGAATTCCGCCAATTTGTTCGCCGCGCTCGGTTTCGTCACAAAGGCCGTGGCGTTTAGTCCGTAGGCGCGTTCGATGTCTTGCTCCTGGCTCGAGGAGGTGAGCATCACGACGGGCAAGTCGCCAATCGCAGGGTGTTTCCTGATCCATGCCAGCACCTCCAGCCCCGTCAGATACGGCATGTTGATGTCCAGCAGCACCAGCGAAGGCACGGGGCATTTTTCAGGATCTCTTTCACTGGCGATCAAATAATCCACCGCCTGCTGGCCATTATGGACGGCTTTCAAGCCCGCGAGATTCGCCTTCTCGAAGGCGCGCCGGAGAAAGAAGATGTCGTTGTCTTCGTCTTCGGCGTAAAGGATCGGGCCGGTCGTTAAAGTGTTCATTCCGAGGATACCCCGTTCAATTCGAGGTGAAACGTGCTGCCTTTCCCAAATTCGGACTCCACAAAAATCGCGCCACCCATTCGTTCGGCCGCCCGGCGGACCACGGCCAGGCCGATGCCGGTGCCCTCGTAGTCGCGGGACAAGCGATTAAAAATCCCGAAGATCTTCCCGTGCATTTTCGGATCGATGCCGATCCCGTTGTCCTGAATCGAGAGCCGCACCCGTTTGTCTCGGATAACCGCCGAGATTTTCACCCGCGGCGCGACCCCCGGCGGCATAAACTTCACCGCGTTCCCCACGAGATTGGAAAGGCATTGGGTGAGCGCCGCGACATTGCCGCGCACCTGCGGCAAAGGTAACTCCACGGTGATTTCGGCCTTCGGAGACTGAAACTGGGGATAGCCTTCGATAATCCCATCCAACAGCGCCGCGAGATCGACATTCTCCAGGGTAAGATCGGTGCGGGCCACCCGGCTGTAGACGAGAACGTCCTGGATCAATCGATCCATCCGGTCCGCCGCGGTCACGATCCGGCGGATGTACTCGCGCCCTCGGGTGCTGACCACGTCGCGGCATTCCTCTTCCAGGATAAGGGCGAAACTCTGGATGGCCCGCAGCGGCGCACGCATGTCGTGAGAGATGCTGTAGGAATAGGTTTCCAGCTCGGCGATCGTCTCCTGCAACTTCGCGGTGCGCTCGGTCACGATCGTTTCCAGTCTCTCCTCCGCGCGCTTCTGGTCGTCGATATCCGTGGAGGTGCCAAACCAGCGGGTGATTTCGCCCCGCTCATCGCGCACCGGCAGCGCCTGCCCCAGGAACCAGCGATAGCCGCCCGAGGCGCGATCCTTGAAGCGATACTCGATGCGGTAA
>JBBRHC010000418.1:0-2820 GCA_038223295.1 Opitutales bacterium | reverse complement strand
CCCGAAATCCGAAGTGGATCGCCGCGATCTGGCGCAATCTGCTGCTCATCTGCTCGTCCGTTCACCCGCTCAATGCACTATTCAGTGCACTTCGGGATTCACGAACGACCATCTGATCCAGCATCTTGTGCCATCTCATCGGCTCCCACTTCGGAGTTCGGGTTAAGAGGAAACGCTGCCCGCGGATCGAAAGTGGCATGGGCGTCCCGCCCATGGGATCGGCAAGCGAACGGGCAGGATGCCCATTCGCTCGCGGGCGCTCACGGGCGTCACACCCGTGCCACGTCGGAGAAACCGCCCCTCGCAGCACTTCCTGTCACACCCCGGCCCAGCCTCCATCCGCCGCTCAGATCGAAAAATCCCCGCGACCGCTCAGTTCATGCAAACCGCACTCGCGTTTCAGGCCGCCGAAACGCGTCTCCTCCTCGCTCTGCCCGGGTTGCAGCGGAGCGCTGCTGTGCCAGTCCCCGACCGACACGTAACCCTGTTCCCAAAGCGGATGATACGGCAAATCGTTGGCCGTGAGGTAACGATGAACCGCGCGATTATCCCAATCCAGGATGGGATGCACCTTGGTCACCTTGTTTTGCACCTGCACCACCGACAAGGCCTCGCGCGTCGAGGCCTGCACCCGGCGCAGCCCGGCCAGCCACGCCGTCGCGCCGAGCTCGCGCACCGCGCGCTCCATGGGCTCCACCTTGTTGTCGAAATTGTAGGCCTTTAGCCCGTCGATGCCCTGTTCCCAGCGTTTGCCCGACAACGCCTCCTGGCGTGCGGCGGTTTGCCAGGGGCTGTAGACCTTGAGGTTGAGCTGCAGGCGTTTGGTCAACTCCGCCGCGAAGCGATACGTCTCGGGGAAGTGATAACCCGTGTCGATGAACACCACCGGCACCCCCGGCGCGACGCGGCTCGCGAGATGCAGCATCACCGCCGCCTGCACGCCAAAACTGGTCGAGAGGATCAGCCCTTCGCCAAACTCCTCCACCGCCCAACGAACCCGTTCCTCAGCCGTGGCAGTGCTCAAATCCAACGCAGGCGTGCTTATCATGCGCATTAGTTGAGTCAGTTGCCCAACAAAGTAAAGTTAAGAGCCTCGAAAGGCCGAGGCGACTTACGCATCGCGCCGCAAATCACGTCGCCGTCGCGGGCTTGGTCCGAATCCACGTCTCGTCCGCCCACCAAACCAATCTTCGCATCCGCTCTGAATCGTCCATCCAGCCCCCGCCTCCCCTCACCGGCTTTTCCATCCCAAGCTTTCAACCCACCTCGCCTCTCCGGTGCAGTCCACCCCTCCATCTTCAGGGACGCTTTCGACTACGCCCGTCGTCGACTGCCGCAAATCCTTCCATGTTTACCCTTGCACACCCTCACCCCGCCCACCTTTCTCTCAACCTTTTAACTCAACCCACGCATCACCATGTCTCGCATCTGCGCTATCACTGGCAAACGCCCCACCAAAGGTTCCATCATTCACCGCAAGGGCCAGTCCAAGAAGAGTGGCGGCATCGGCACCCACGTCACCAAGCGGACCTCCCGCACCTTCAAACCCAACCTTCAGCGCATCCGCGTGCGCCTCGCCAACGGCGGCACCAAGCGCATGCTCGTCTCCGTCAAGGCCATCAAGGCCGGCCTCGTCGAGAAGGTCTAAATCTCTTTCGCGTTCGCGAGCCCTCGGCTCCCTTTACCCGCAACCCCGACCGGTTGCGGGTTTTTCATGTCCGCCGGTTGCGCCCGTTCGCCTTGGCGTTTCCGTGGTACTCTCCATCCCGCTTCGATTTGCCTCTTTCGCCTCCATCGCCGTCGTTCATCCGCCTGCGCTCCGCCACCAAACGTTTCGGCGCGTCCGCCCCTCCCGTCCTCGCCCCGCTCGATCTCGGAGTCGAGTCCGGTGAATTCATCTCCATCCTGGGCCCCTCCGGCTGCGGTAAATCCACCCTCCTTCGCCTGCTTTCCGGGCTGGAGTCGCCCACCTCCGGCACGATCACGATCAACGAGCAGGCGCCGGCCCGGTACGATGAGCTCGCCTACGTTTTCCAGGACGCCACCTTGCTCCCCTGGCTGCGGGTCGCCGCCAACGTGGAGACGCTCCTCCGGCTGCGCCGCGTGCCCGCCGCCGAGCGCACCCGCCGCCGCGACGCCGCCTTGGCGCTCGTGGGCCTGGCGGATCGCGCCGATGCCTTCCCTCGTCAACTTTCCGGCGGGCAGCGCATGCGCGTGTCACTTGCCCGCGCCCTCGCCCTCGAGCCCCGCGTCCTCCTGCTGGACGAGCCGTTTGGCGCGCTGGACGAGATGAGCCGCGACCGCCTCGGCGAGGAGTTGCTCGCCATCCACACGCGCCAGCGCTGGACCGCCCTGTTCGTAACGCACTCCGTCGCCGAGGCGGTGTTCTTGTCGTCCCGCGTGCTCATCCTCGCCGCCCACCCCGGCCGTCTCGCCCACGACCTGACCGTCGACCTGCCGTATCCACGAAATCACGACACGCGACGCGCCCCCGCCTACCTGCGCCTCGTCGCCGACGTCTCCGCCCGCCTGCGCGCCGTCGAGGTCGCCGCGCCCGCGCCCGAACTTGCGTCCGCCGCCGCATGAGCCCGCGCCTACTCCGCTGGCTGCCGCCCGCCCTGCTTGCGCTGCTGCTCCTTGGCGGCTGGCAGGCCTTGCACCATGCCTTGCCGCCGAGCCGTCGTTTTCTCCTGCCCGATCTCGCGCGCCTGGCCGCCGCTTTTAGCGAACACGGCCCCGCCCTCGCCGCCGCCGCCGGGCACACCGCCCTGGCCGCGCTGGGAGGTTTTGCGCTGGCTGCCGTGGTCGCCGCGGCCGCAT
>JBBRHC010000417.1:0-2843 GCA_038223295.1 Opitutales bacterium | reverse complement strand
CAAACCCTCCTCCTCGCCCGCCCCGCCGACGCCGACCTCCTCCCCTTCGCCCTCGATCCCTCCGGCCCCAATGGCCGCTTCCGCCCGGCCAACCAGGTTCTGTTCTACGCCGCGCTCGGCTCCGTCGAACGGTCCGCCTACGTCGCGCTCCCCGAGGGCCTCCGCGCGTCGATCACCACCCTCAACGATTCCTCCCTCACCGCCTTCGCCCTCCAGCCCGGCACCACCCCCGCCGACCTTGGCTTCGTGCTCGCCCTCGCCTCCGCCGACCGCGCCGGCTTTCTCGCCCTCCCGACCGCCACCCAAACCCTCGTCCTCGCCAACCCCGCCGACACCGATCTCCTCAGCTTCGCCCTCGCCACCGACTTCGGCTCCCTCCGCCACTCCTCCTCCACCGTCGCCTACTTCGCCGCCCTCCCCGCCCCCGAGCGCGCCCGCTACGCCGACGATCTCACCACCCCGCTCCGCGAAGCCATTGTCCTCGATACGCTCCTGGCCTCCCTCGCTTTTGAAAACATCCAGGGCTCGTGGCTAAATTCCCTCGCCGTCCTCGAGCACTACCTCGCCCTCCCCTTCGCGCCGAGAAGCGACTACGCCGCGCGCCCGTCCGATATCCGCGAACTCCTTGCCGCCTTCGCCCGCCCCGGCTTCACCACCGCCCTCCTCGACCCCGCCGCCTTGGAGGAAGGCGTGCCGCCCACCGACTCCCAGCTCCGCCGCGCCCTCGTCTCGCTCGCCGCCCTCGACCCCGCCAACCAGGCCCTCCTCGAAGTCTTCGCCGGCGGCGCCTCCTACTCCCAACTCGCCACCACCCCCGGCCCCGACAACTGGAGCAACGCCGCCTTCACCCGCACCCGCCGCTCCTTCTCCAGCCTGAGCGCCGCCGACCAGGCCCAGCTCCTCGCGCTTGGCGCCGCCCAGTCCATCATGGATCGCAGCGGCACCTACCTCGAGGCCGCCCTCGCCGACTTCAACCAACTCGCCCCGTCCGCCCGCGCCGCCGTCTCCGCCACCGGCTGGGGCCGCTACTTCAGCGACTACTTCGCCGAAGACACCGTGCGCACCCTCTTCGCCACCGCCGATACCCTCACCCCCGACGAGACCGCCACCCTCCGCCAATTCGGCTTCTCCCCCTACGCCCTGCTCATCCCGGTCAACCCCGACAATCGCTCCCGCGCCCTCGGCTCCTACGAGACCGGCGGCCAGACCTCCCTCCCTCCCGCTCCCCCCCCCGCGCGCCAACACCTAGCCACCCTCGCCGCCCTCCCCGCCACCGACCGCGACCTCCTCGCCTCCCTCCACTTTGACGATGGCTTCCTCGGCATAAACGATCGCTTCCGCTTCGATCCCGTCGAGGAGACCTCCATCCGCGTCGGCTTCCCCGAGATCGTCGCCGGGACCCTCGCCTTCGCCCGCCTCCTCACCCCCGCGCAGCAGAGCGCCCTCCTCGAGATGGGCGCCACCCGCTGGCTCCACGACTACGCCCCCGACCAAGAGGTCTTTTACAACAATAGCGCGAGCCGCCCCGCCCTCGACATCGTCCTCGGCAAAATCGACAACTACCTCGACCTCACCCCCGCCCGACGCGAAGCCGCCCGCGACACCCACCTCTTCGCCTACTACGATTTCGTAAGCGGCGGCGTCTCCGCCCTCCCCGACATCGAGACCATCCTCGACGCCTGGCTCGCCCTCTCCCCCCGCACCCGCGACTACCTCGCCGCCGAGGCCGGGAATCTTAACCTCGTCGAGATCGTCCGCCCCGACGGCAGCGAAGGCCCCTTCCGCTCGCTCGCCGACATCGACGCCATCCTCGGCGCCCTCGACGCCGCCGCCCTCGATCTTCTCCGCGATCTCAACGCCGCCGACATACTCCCCTCCACCTTCACCATACCCGGCGACGTCGCCACCGCCTCCGTCCGCCTCCGCGCCCTCCTCACCCGCGTCGCCGCCCTCGACGACCTCCAGCGCTACACCCTCGTCGAGCTCGGCATCCTCGGCTCCGGCTTCGATCACGAAGGCATTTTCCACGCCGACCCCCAAGGCCTCGCCCGCCTCCTCCGCGAATACTCCCTCCTCGACCAGGCCACCCGCGTCGACACCCGCCAGGTCCACTACGGCAAGAGCCGCCAAACCTACGTCGGCAACAACTTCTTCTTCGCCGCCGACGGCGGTTTCAACCACACCACCTTCGACGTCGTCTTCCGCGCCACCGGCGATCTCCGCGTCGGCGCCACCCGCCGCCTCGCCCTCAACGGCTTCGACGACAACATCAGCCCCACCTTCGACGTCCCCGCCGGCCGCGATCTGCACCTGCGCGCCTCCGATCTCATCCAGCTCGATAGCGTACGTGCCTCCGCCGGCATCCGCGCCATCACCATGGCCGCCGTCACCATCAACCTGGCCAACTTCGACTTCCCCGAAGGCTCCCGCGCCGCCCTCACCTCGCGCAACGGCGGCCTCCGCTTCGATCCCACCCCCACCGTCGGCGCCGTGAATTTCCTCACCAACGTCACTTACGGCGGCGGCCCCATGAACGACTCCGCCACCTACAACGCATCCTCCCGCGGCAACATCACCATCGGCTCCTTCGCCACCCCCGCCGTCATCCCCGCCACCTACACCCCGCCCCCGGTCAAGTAATCGATCAACCCCTCCCGCCCTTCGCCTCCCTCCGTCCCGCCTCCACCCGCACCCTCCTCCCTTCCGCCATGCGCCGCCTCCCTTCGCTGTTCCTCGCCAGCCTCCCCCACCACGCCACCCCCGCCCGCGCCCAGACCCCCACCAACAACGACCCCGCCGACCACGGGCCCCCCCCCCCCCCCCCCCCCCCCCCCCCCGCCCCA
>JBBRHC010000416.1:0-2855 GCA_038223295.1 Opitutales bacterium | reverse complement strand
GGGGGCCTTCGGAGCGGCGAGAGGCGACGGTTTCGTCGGAGAGGGTCAATTTTCCGCTGATCAGGTCATCGAGCCGGTCCTGTGCGGCGTGGTGTGCGGGGTTGTCGGCGAGCAGGGCGTGCAGGCGGGGAAGCACGGTGGGGAGCCGGGCGCGGGCGGCGGAGTCGGGCGCGAGAAAATCGGGGTCGCCGGTGAGCAGGAAGCCGCGGGTGCCAGTATCGACATCGGTAAGCAGCAAAAGCGTTTGCGAGAGGGTTTGGCGCGCTTCCTGGGTGCGGAGCACGAGTCTGCTGGCGGTGTTCAGGGAAGTGACGGTGCGCAAGGCGTACACGACCACGATCACGAGGATGAGCACGGCGAGGCCGAGGCCGAGGCGAACTTTCTGAGTAGGGGTAAAAGTCATCAGCGGGCCGACTTACGGCCCGAGGAATGAGGGGGCGGAGGAGCTGGCGCAACCCGCTAACCTGATTTTGCGCACACGTTTGAGTAAATCGCGTGTGAAGTGGAGCGGCGCGGGGAGCGGAGGGCAGGGGCGGGGCGGCGGAGCGGCGGGAACGGGCGCTCAGGCGGCGTGTCGTCTTACTTACGCGACGTCTTGGTAGAGATACTTTTGGAATCCTGCGAAGGCTTCGCCGATGTCGCTGCCCAAGTCAGCCACCGCGTCGTTGATCGAGTTGTGGTATTTCAGACGAAGCAGCGGCGTGAGCTTTTGCCGGTCGAGTTCTTCCACGCCCACGCCGACGTAGTGCTGGAGCACGAAATCCAGAAACGCCTGCTGATTGGCGTTGAATCGGGTGTTGATGTAAACCTTGGCGTGCACGGCGCGGGTTTCCCGGGTGACGGGGGCCAGCGCATATGCCACATGCGCCAGCACGTCGAACAGGTCGCACTTCTCGGCTTCGATGATCTTCTGCATCTCGGCCAGTTGGTCGTGGCCAAGGCCTTTTTCGGCCATTCCTTGAAGGAGCTTGGCGCGGGTGTCGGGTTCGCCCCAGAGGGCTCGCAGCTCGGCCTCGTCTTTGAAAAACTCCGGCAGGTTGCCGAACAGCATCTCCATGAACTGCTGGGCCGACATGGGCGTGTGATCGGGATGCCAGAAGGTCGTCATCATCATGTGTTGGATGGTGCGGGCCTTGCCGTCGGCGAGTTTGATTTTGATTTTTTGGCGGGGCGGGCCGGGCTCCGGATTGGGGCCGGGCGGCAGGGGCGGCTGCGGGGGGCCGGGCGGGCGGGGTCGCTTGGGTTCCGGTTCGACCGGCTCTCCGTCCCATTCGGGGTCGAGGAACTTTAGGAGCGCCTTCACGAAGTCGTAGATCGTGAAGGAGTCCTTCCCGTCGCAGAGGCGCGTGCCGCGGCCGATGATCTGCTTGAACTCGATCATGGTGTTGATCGGGCGCAGGAGGACGATGTTGCGGATGTTGCGCGCATCGACGCCGGTCGAGAGTTTTTGCGACGTGGTGAGAATGGTGGGGATGCTCTTTTCGTTGTCTTGAAAATCCCGCAGGTGCTGCTCGCCCAGCTCGCCGTCGTCGGCGGTGACGCGCTGGCAATAGTCGGGCTCTTTGCTCGTCTTGAGCTGGTTGATGAGGTCGCGAACGATGAGCGCGTGGGCCTGGGTGGCGCAGAAGACGAGGGTCTTCTCGTGTTGGTTGATCTGGCCCATGAAGATTTCGACGCGCTTTTTCTCGCGCTCACGGATCTCAATGTTGCGGTTGAAATCGGGGCTCGTCGTAGAGTCGGTACACCTCGATCTCGCCCTCCAGGATGGTGTCGTCTGGGGTGTAAACGTAGTAGTCCACCGTGGTCTGAATCTGCTTCACCTTGAACGGGGTGAGGAAGCCGTCGTTGATACCCTCCTTGAGTGAGTGGATGAAAACCGGTTCGCCGAAGTAGGCGTAGGTATCCACGTTGTCTTTGCGCTTGGGCGTGGCGGTGAGGCCGAGCTGCACCGCCGGAGCAAAATAGTTCAGAATGTCGCGCCATTCGCTCTCGTCGTTGGCGCCGCCGCGATGGCACTCGTCGATGATGATGAAGTCGAAAAAGTCTTTCGGGTAATCGCCAAAGTAGGGCGTGTCGCCCGGCCCGCTCGTGAAGGTCTGGAAGATGGTGAAGAAGAGGCTGCCATTCTTGGGCACCTTGCCCTTCTTGCGGATTTCGTCGGGCGCGATGCGCACCAACGCATCCTCGGGGAAGGCGGAGAAGGCGTTGTAGGCCTGGTTGGCGAGGATGTTGAGGTCGGCGGGGAAGAGGATGCGCGGGCGGCGCGACGGCTCGCGGCCGAGGTTCCAGCGGGCGTGGAAGAGTTTCCAGGCGATCTGGAACGCGATGAAGGTCTTGCCCGTGCCGGTGGCGAGGGTGAGAAGGATGCGGTCGCGCTTTTGGGCGATGGCCGCCAGCACCCGCTCGACGGCGATGTCCTGATAATACCGGCCCGGATGAGAGCCGCCCTTGTCCTCGAAAGGCACCTCGGCGAAGCGGTCGCGCCAGGCGTCCGTGACGGAGTGTGTGAGCTGCCAGAGTGCTTGTAGAGCGGGGTAGGAGCTCCTGCATCCGTTCGTAACCGACTTTGGCCAATCAGAGTTTTATCGGTTCCGCCTTGGGGCTGGGGACGCTTTGCACGAGCCGTAGCAAAGTCTCGTCGGTGGCGACATCGGTGAGGTAGTTCTTGCCGTCGGCGGCGGGCATTTTCAGTTGGTGACAATTTGTCACCAACTGACTGCCCTCCTTGGCCAAACGTTCTTTCAGCTTATTCCAATACTTTCTGGCGGTTTTGAAATCGGCTTGCTGCGTAAGCACTTGGATGGTGTCCACGACGGAGAACCACCATGTCACGGTGGCTTCGTCGTAGATGCGGC
>JBBRHC010000415.1:0-2857 GCA_038223295.1 Opitutales bacterium | reverse complement strand
ATGGCGCAAGAAGTTGGATCAGATGGTCGTTCGTGAATCCCGAGGTGCACTGAATAGTGCATTGAGCGGGTGAACAAACGAGCAGATGACCAGCAGATTGCGCCAGATCGCGGCGATCCACTTCGGATTTCGGGTTTAACGGGGGGGGAACTCGAAGTCGGCTTTCTTCTTGTCCTTGGAGAGGACGAGGTAGGCGCTGAAGGCGCGGCCGGCTTTGGACATCAAACCGTCGATGAGATTCGACTTTCCCTCGGCGAGCAGGAGGTGGATTTCCTCCACGGGAATCTTTTTGCCGCAGATTTCGAGCTTGCTGGTGAAGACGGCGCGGGGGGCGTCGTCGGCGCCGGGTTTTGCAACGATGAAGGAGTCGTCCGTCTGGTAGAGAATGCCGTCTTTGTGCGATGCGCTGGGGCCGAGTTTCTTGGCGGCGGAGAGGTCGAGAGGGGCCTTGGCTTTGCGGGCGACGGGTTTGCCATCTTTGCCGGCCTTGGGCTCGCGGGGCGGGAACTCGAAGTTGGCCTTGGCGTCCTTGCGCACGAGGTAGGCTTTGAAGGGGCGGTTGAACTTGCTGGTGAAGTTCTCGATGAGCGGCGTACGGCCGGTGGTGATGCAGGTGATGAGGTCGTCGCGCGTCAGCTCGCGTTTGCAGAGGATGCGGGAGAGCGAGAAGGTCTGCTCCCACGTGCCGTCCTTGGTTTTTTCGCGGAGGATGTACTTGGTGGGGGCCTCGCAGAGCTGGGCGTCGGTCTTGGGATCGGTCCAGAAGGCCTCGAGGTCGGCGACGTCGGTCTTTTCGCCGAAATCCATGGCGACTTTTTTGCGGCCTGGAAGCTCGGATTTCTCGTCGTCGACGATGCGGAGTTTGGCGGCGAAACGGCCGCCGGTGCGCGGCGACACGAAGCCGTCGAGCGGGCCGACCTCGCCGGTGGTGACGAGCTGGCGGACCTCCTCCTCCTCGATTTTGCGGCCGGTCATGACCTTGTAGATCATGAGGGTGCCGTCCTGGGATTTGTAGCCGCGGAGGGTCTCGTAGAGCGGTTGGCGGTCGGTGGGGGAAACGATGTCGGTGGTGCGGGAGTTGGACTCGTCCTCCTCAAAGCCTTTGACGCGCTCGACGATGCCGACGGTCTGGGCGATGACCTCCTTCATGAAGTCGTCGCGTTTGACGCGGCCTTGCTCCATCTGGCGCAGCTTGAATTCCCAGTCGCCGGTCATGGCGGGGGACGTGAGGGCCTCGGCTTTGACCGCGCCGAGGAACTGGATGAGGGACTCGGCCTTGGGCGTGGGCACGAGTTCGCGCTGCTGGCGCTCCATGTATTTTTGGTTGATGAGGCCGTCGATGGTATCGGCGCGGGTGGCGGGCGTGCCCAGGCCGCGTTCCTTCATGGCCTCGGCCATGTCCTCGTCCTCGACGAGCTTGCCGGCGCCCTCCATGGCGGAGAGCAGGGTGGCCTCGGTGTAGCGGGCCGGTGGCTTGGTGGTCTCGGCGTGGAGGACGGTGTCGAGGGCCTTGGCTTTGTTGGCGTCGGCGGCGGTGAGGGCGGGGAGCGGGGTCTTCGAGGCGCCGGAGGGGGAAGCGCCCGCTTGCGGGCGGCCTGCCTCGGAGGATTCGTCCTCGAGGGCGGCGGCTTTGCCGTAGACGGCGAGCCAGCCGGCCTCGGTGAGGACTTTGCCCTCGGTCTTGAAATCGTGTTTGCCGGCGAGGGTGGAGAGGCGGGTGGTGACGTCGAACTGGGCCTCGGGGTAGAAGGCGGCGACGAAGCGACGCGCGATCATGTCGTAGACCTTGGCCTCCATCTCATCGAGCGTCCTGGGCTCGGCGGTGGTGGGGATGATGGCAAAGTGGTCGGAGATCTGGGCGTTGTTGAAGATCTTTTTGTTGCCGGGGCGGATCCAGCCGGACTGCACGACCTTGGCGGCGTGGGCGGCTAGATCGCCGGAGAGGGCCTGCATGGTCTCGCGCACGGTGGGGCCGTAGTCCTCGGGCAGGGCGCGGGCGTCGGTGCGGGGGTAGGTGATGAGTTTGTGGCGCTCGTAGAGGGCCTGGGCGATCTGGAGGGTGCGGCGGGCGGAGAGGCCGAAGCGGCCGTTGGCCTCGCGCTGGAGGGTGGTGAGATCGTAGAGGCGGGGGGAGGCCTGGGTGGTGGGTTTTTTCTCCTCGCGCACGATGGCGAGGGGGCTGCGTTTGCACTCGGCGAGGACGGCCTCGGCGGCGGCGAGATCCCAGACGCGATCAATGCGGTCGTGCTCGTTGGCGGCGTCTTTTTTGTGCTGGGATTTCTGATACACGCCCTCGTAGGCGCCCTGGGCGACCTGGAAGTCGGCGGTGAGGCGCCAGAAGGCGCGGGGCTTGAAATGGCGGATCTCGAGCTCGCGGGCGTAGACGATGGCGAGGGTCGGGGTCTGGACGCGGCCGACCGAGGCGACGTTGCCGGCGCGGGAGCCGAACATGCGTTTGGTGAGGGCGCGGGTGCCGTTGATGCCGATCAGCCAATCGCTCTCCGAGCGGCAGCGGGCGGCGTCGGCGAGGCCGGAGAGCTCGGAGCCGTCGCGGAGTTTCTCGAAGGCTTTATTGATGCCGCCGGTGGTCATGCTCTGCATCCAGGCGCGCTTCACGGGGAGCTTCGATTTGGCGAGCTGGTAGAGGTAGACGAAGATGAGCTCGCCCTCGCGCCCGGCGTCACAGGCGTTGATGACCTGGTCAACGTCTTTGCGGGCGAGGAGTTTTTTGAGCAGGGAAAACTTTTCCTTGGAGTCCTCGATGGGCTTGAGGCCGAATTTTTCGGGGATGATGGGGAGGGTCTCGAGGCGCCAGAAGCCGTACTTCTTTTTGTCGATGTCTTCGGGCATTTCCAGC
>JBBRHC010000414.1:0-2867 GCA_038223295.1 Opitutales bacterium | reverse complement strand
CCCGTGCCGGCGGCTCATTCCAATGGGATAAGGCCCCAACCGATAGCGCGACGTTTAGGCGGCAGTTAGCCCGTCTTGTCGCGGATGCGCCTCTCCGTTTCGACCTCCTTGAACCAGCATTCAAAACAGCCGAGGAAGCGCGCGCTGTCGCAACCGATACCGTTTCACATCAGGCTCTAGCCCACGTTCGTTTTCCTTTCGGTGCCGTCAAGCAAGGCAACCGAGACGATTCCGGTGCACCGCCGCGAAAGACATCTCCACTGCGGATAACCGTGCGCAAATTCGCGGACGGATTTCGTTTGATCGCGATTTGGGACGCTCGGTCTGCAGTCACTGGCAATACCAATAGTGATCTCGCTACTGCAGTGCACCTACTTGCAAACGGGAGTAGCATGTCCTCTCAAAAACAGCTCGGTTCCATGTTGAGTAATTCACAGCTCACCCGCTAACCCCAAAGTGAGTCTTCTTTTCCCTCGGTTCTGAAAACCTCCGCTCATTTTCGCCTACTGGATCGCCGCACCAAGACGCGTTTCACCTCCAGCGCACATTCAACCCCGATTTCGCCTACCGTCGCATCTACGACGCCCGCCTCGCTCTTACTCTCCGCGCTCACGGCGTCACCGAATTCGCCACCGCCAACGTCAAAGACTTCGCAGGCTTCGGCTTCACCCGCGTCTGGAACCCCGTGTTGCCGGTGTAGAGTTGGCCGTCCCCGGCCAATCCCCTCCTGCCGTTGTAGCGCTATCCGTCCCCGGCCAATTCTCCGTCTCCACCCGGATCATCGGTTTGACATCAATCCTCCATCTCCATCATTTCTCCATCATGGTAAAAACCCAGATTCAGCTTCCGGACGCCCTTTACCGCGACCTCAAGCGCGTCGCCGCCGCCCAGGAGTGGTCTCTCGCCGAGACCCTTCGCCGCGGGGCCGAGTGGATCGTCGCCACCCACCCCGGCGCCGCCCTCAGCCCGTCCTCCCCGTGGCAACTCCCCGAGCCGATCAACCTCGACCTCATCGCCGACCCCTTCGCCGATCCCGACTGGCGCGAAGACGCCAATCTCAGTTCCGCCTCCGCCGCCCTCGTCGCCGAACACCTCCGCGCCCGCGCCGCCCAATTGGAAACCTGAGCACCCATGATCAGCGTCGATACCAATCTCCTCTTCTACGCCCTCGAAGCCACCCGCCCCGAACACGCAGCCGCCCGCGCCTTTCTCGACGCCCAAACCCAGAGCCACGACTTCGCCCTCTGCGAACTGGTTCTCACCGAGCTCTACGTCCAGCTCCGCAACCCCGCCACCGCCCGCCGTCCCCTCGACCCCGCCGCCGCCGTTGCCGTGATTCAACGCTTTCGCACCCACCCCACCTGGGCGCTCCTTGACTACCCAGGCCTCGATTCCCGCGTCATGGAAACCCTCTGGCAACATGCCGCCACGGTGCAATTTGCCCGCCGCCGCATCTACGACGCCCGCCTTGCCCTTACCCTCCGCCACCACGGCGTCACCGAATTCGCCACCACCAACGTCAAAGACTTCGCAGGCTTCGGCTTCACCCGCGTCTGGAACCCTCTCCTGCCGGTGTAGCGTTGCCGTTGTAGCGTTGGCCGTCCCCGGCCAAGTCCGCCCCCCAAAATGGTTCCCCGCTGTTTTCAGTGGGTAAAGAGCTGAAGTGCAAGGCAACGAAAGACCGCAAGGATGCCCGAGGTGGATCGCGTTGTCCCTAACGCGATGGTTTTAAAGTCATCAGAATCTGGGAGCGGCGGGCCGCGTCACCGGCTCGGGGACGATCCGCTCCACCTCTCACTGAAAACAGCTGGCCCCCCCTTTAATTCACACTCCAGCGCCGCCACTTGACGCCTCTGCACCACCGCACCACGGTGTAGTTTTACCGCTGCACCACTGCACCACCATGCGCCTCTCCATCACCCTCGATCCCGACTTGTACCAGATCGCCGCCGCCCGCGCCCGTGCCCGCCACGTCTCCCTGTCCAAAGAGATCAACACCCTGCTGCGCGCCGCCGTTGTGTCCCCCGTCGCGCCGCCCTCTTTTAAGGCCCGCTCCGGCACCACTACGGCCCACGACCCCGCCGAGCATACCCTCGATCCCCTCACTGGCCTCCTCGTCAGCCACGGCCACCGCCAATTCCAAGTAAGCCCCGGCAAACCCGGTCTCACCCTTGAAGATTTTCAACGCATGGAAGACGACGACGACCTCCGCCACTTGGAAAACCTTCCCAAAACCTGAGGGCCGCCGACCATGCCCACCCCCTCCGCTTGGCTGCTGGATGGCTGCGTCCTCGTTGCCCTCGCCGTCGCTTCCCACCCCAACCACCCCCGGGCCATTCGATGGTTTGATCCACTCCATGCCCCCTTCGCCACCTGCTCCGTGACCGAGGGCACGCTCCTTCGCCTCCACATACAGACGGCCTCCGACTCCAGTCCCGCCGCTGCCTGGGCCGCGCTGCGACACTTCCACCTCCAGCCCGATCACATCGTTTGGGACGACGCCTTTTCCTACCTCGAAATAAACCCCGCCGGTCTCCTCGGCCACCGCCAAGTCACTGATGCCTGGCTCGCCCAGCTCGCCCGCCGCCGCAGCGGCCGCGTCGCGACCCTCGACGCCGCCTTCGCCCAAAAACACCCCGACGTCGCCACCCTCATCTAGCCGACCGCCCGCCGCTCCCCCGGGAGCGCCTACGTCCCCGTCGGCTCCGTATCTGCCGAGCCTTCACTCTCCACGCGTCGTCGAGGCACTACCCCATTTCCCCCACCCTTGACGCCGCCGGACAATCGCCGGACAATCCGCCTATGAGCATCGCCTTTATCACCTCACGCGAACTATCCAAGGAACCCGCCCGCGTCCTCGCCCGCGT
>JBBRHC010000413.1:0-2868 GCA_038223295.1 Opitutales bacterium | reverse complement strand
GGCAATCCCGAAGGGCCTGGAAACCGTCTTGAACCGCATGGCGCTCTATCCGCACCAGGCGTGGACCTCGGCCGAACTCGCGGGGCTGGCGGGCATGAGCGTGGCGCGGTTTTATCGCGGCTTTCGCCAGGTAACGGGCTCCGCGCCCATCGACTGGCTGCGCCGAGAGCGCATCAACCTCGCGAAGCGCCGGCTCCTGGAGAGCGCGGACTCCATCAAGGCGGTGGCCGACCAGGCGGGCTACAACAGCCCGTATTTTTTCAGCCGGGATTTCAAGCGGCACACCGGCCAGTCCCCGAGCGACTACCGCCGCCAGGAACAAGGCGTGCGCCCGATAAGATAGTGCATGGGGACAGGGCGGCGCGTGCATGGACGCCGCCGCCGGTTTGGGATAAGGTGCATGCATGCCCTTCCCCAGCCTGGCGGCTAACCGCCCCCACCCCGCGCGTCGTCCCGACGCAGCCATGATCCCATGAGCAAAGTCACCGTCGTCGGCAGTTACATCGTGGCCCTGGTCATGGACGTGGAGCGCATCCCCCTGGAGGGCGAGTCGCTGATCGGCGGCAACTACCACTCCACCCACGGCGGCAAGGGTTCCAACATGGCGGTGTGCGCGGCCCGGCTCGGCGCGGACACCGCCTTCTTCGGCAAGATCGGGCGCGACGCGTTCGGTGAAAAATTCCTCGCCCTGCTGGTCGAGGAGCAGGTCAACCCGGCTTCGGTGCTCTTCGCCGAGCGACTGCCCACCGCGGTGGGCTTTATCATCTTCGGCGCCGGCGGCACGAATATCATCGTCATCGACCCGGCGGCGAACGCCGACTTTTCCCCCGCCGATGTGCGCGCCCACCCCTCGGTGGTGAGCGGCGCGGACGTCGTGCTTTCGCCCCTGGAAATCCCCCTCGCCACCGCGCTGGCGGCCGCGCGGGTCGCGAAGACGGCGGGCAAACGCTTCATCCTCAATCCCGCGCCCGCGCAGGATTTGCGCGCGGCGGATTTGAGCGATGTTTTCGTGCTCACGCCCAACGAACGCGAGGCCCGCGTCTGCCTCGGCCTCGCCGCCGACGACCCCACGCCCGACGCCGAGATCGCCCGGCGCCTGCTCGCGCTCGGGTTGGAGCACGTCATGATCACCTGCGGCGGGCGCGGCGTGCTGTGGGCCGGGCCCGAGGGCCTGCAAGTCGTGCCGGCCCCGGCCGTCGCGGTGATCGACACGGTGGGCGCGGGAGATGCGTTCAACGCCGGCCTTGCCGTCGGCCTGGCCGAGGCGCGCCCCATCCTGGAGGCCATCGCGCTCGGCGTGACGGCCGCGACCCTATCCACCCGCCACCGCGAGACCATCGCCTCCTACGCCCACCGTCCCGAGGTGGACACGCACGTGGGCGCCACCCTGGCCTCCGCCTATTTCCCAAAACCATGAGCACCCTTCTGCAAAGTCCCCAGCCGCGCGCCCGCTGGATGCGCCTCGGCACCGCCCAGATCCTGAAGCGTTTTCACTTCTGCGAGCGCTCCCTCGTCATCAGCGCCTCCGCCTGGCTGCCGCTCATCGGCGGCATCGACCAGAAGACGCTCCTGCCGCTCTTCTCCTGGCAAAACTCGCGGACCGCCCACGAGCTGCGCGACCGCGTCTTCGAGCTCAAATACCCGAGTCGCGCCATGGATGAGGAGGGCGCGGACCGCCCGCTCGTGCAACTCTTCGACGAGCTGCGCAACTCACCCTCCGCATCGGCGTTTTTCTCCGCCTTGGCGACGGTGTTGCTCCCGGCGCTGCGCGACGCCTACGAGGAGTTTCTCCGCCACTCCGATCCGCTGGCCGACGCGCCCACCCATCGTTTCCTCGCCCTCGCGCTGGCGGAAAAGCGTCAGCAAATCACCACCACGCTAGGCTGGGCCGACCAGGAGTTGGCGCGGCGGCCGGCGGACCGCGCCGGGGCCGAGGCCTGGACTTCGACGCTGCGCGAGCGGCTGGCCCAGCTGGGCGGCGTCGGCACCGACCACGCCCCGCCCGATCTGCCGGGCGCGCCCCTGCCCGGCGGCCGCCCCTACGAGGTCCCGGTGACGCCCGCCCGCGACCCGGGCTACCGCCGGACGCGTTTTTATTGGCCCGACAACGTCGATGCGACCTACCCCTACGGCGAGGGTTTCCGCCTTCAGTTGCGCTCGGCGGTGAGCCACTTGAACGAGGTCTGGGCGGTCGAGACCGGCGGCATCATTTTGAGCGCCTTCGCCCCCGTGTTGCCCTGGGAAGGGATTCACGACGCCGCGCGCTGGACCTACGACGAGGCGCGCCACTGTCGCATGGGCCACGACCGGCTCACCGCCTGGGGATACCAGACCGACGAACTCCCGCTCGGCACCTACATCTACGACAGCCAGGCGGGGCAGGACCCGATCTACCGGCTCGGCATGTTGTTCTTTTTCGAGACGAAAAACATCGGCCACAAACCGCAGCGCATAAAGGCGTTTCACTCCCTCGGCGACGCCGCGAGCGAGCACGACATGGACTTCGACTGGGCCGACGAGACCATCCACGCCGGCTACGGCAAAAAGTGGCTGCAAAAAATCATGGAGCTGCGCGGCGAGGATCCGTCCCACTACGACCAGATCCGCGACCGCTGCGGCGAACTCGTGCGCGATGTCGTAGCCACCGCCCGCGCCGACGAGGTCGCCGAGCTGCGCGCGTTGGTCGACGCCATCGTGGCCAAGGCGGAGCGACGCTGACGCCCGATAGCAAAAGTGGCCTGGGCGTCCCGCCCCTGGGATTGGAAGTGAACGGGCCAACGCCCTTGCCCCGCCGGATGCCATCTGCGCGCGCGCCCATTCGCCGCCCTGGCTCCCTCCGGGTGCCACCGGCTTTCCCTCCCCCGCCTC
>JBBRHC010000412.1:0-2924 GCA_038223295.1 Opitutales bacterium | reverse complement strand
CCCAGTCCATATCGAAATCAAGCGGCACGCGCACCGGCTCGGTCACACGGTCGCCGACAAAAAAATGGTATTCGCGCAGCTTGGCCGGCAACACCAGCCACGTGCGGCCCGCGACCTCGTTGAAGCCGATCACGCCGCGCCCGCCGCCGAGGGGCAGCAACACCTCGCCCGTGATGGGCGCGTCGAGTCGGCGCGCGCTGGCCCCGACCGTGGCGAAGCCCAAAACCCGCTCCACTTTGGAAGGCTCGTCCGCCGGGGTCGCGTAGACCTGGCCGGTCATGCCGTAGTAGGACGGCCACATCGAGTTGGTGGGGATCTTGAACGGCTGCACGTAGAAGGCGCGCAGGCCGAGGATCACGATGGCCGCGACGAGCAGGAACTCGACGTTCTCCACCAGGCTCGATTTCGGGTAATGCGAGCCGCCGACGCGGCGCAGCACGCCCTCCAGCGCGTCGATGCCGAGTTTGAGTTTCGCGGTGTCGGCCTTGTCGCGCAGAAGCTGGCGCACGTGGCCGGCGGAGTTGCCCAGCGCGGCGAGGTCGGTTGCGGGCAGCACGTCGCGGCGGTAGTGGAAAACCTTGTCGGCCAGTTCGAGCCAGTCGGCGGCGAGGTGGCGGGTTTTGCTATGCTGGGAGGCGAAGAGGCCGAACATGGTTTGGGGGAACGAAAGCGCTAATGGACGCGAACCCGCGCGATTCCGAAAGCAAAAAGACCACCAAAGCCTGGTAGGGCGGGGTCGCCGCACCCCGCCGACGCGCGGCCCGAATCAAAAAACGTACAAAAAACTCCTTGAACTCGCCCGCGCCTCTCGCGAGGTTCCGCCTCCCGTTTTTGGTGCGATATCCAAGTGGCTAAAGGACGTTGACTGTAAATCAATTCAGCTTGCTGTTCGCTGGTTCGAATCCGGCTCGCACCACCACTCTAAACCCCGGCCGGCCCGCCGGGGTTTTTCCGTTTTTCGCCTGCCTGCGACCGTGCCAAAATCGAGCCGATTCCCGGAGTCCGCCCGCCGCTTTGCCTTTAACCGCGCCCCGGCTCCGCTTTCTCTGACCCTCGCCTATGCCGCCGCTCGCCGCGTTCATCCTGGCCGCCGACGTCGCCGACGTCGTGACCACCAGCCTCTGGTCCCACGCCTACACCGTGGGCGGCGTGCTTCTCGCGCTCTTCGCCCTCGCCCGCCTCGCGAGCGAACGTCGCCAGCCGGGCAACACCCTCGCGTGGCTCCTCGGCATCGTGCTGCTGCCCTACGTCACCGTGCCGTTTTTTCTCCTTTTCGGGGGCCGCAAGATCCGCCGGCTCGCCGCGCGCAAACGCCGCCTCCGCCTGCCCTCGCCCGCCGCGTCGCGCGCCTCCGCCGCCACCCTCGCCCACCCCGTCAGCCAGACCATCTGCACCAACGGCGCCGGCGAGGCGGTGGGCGGCAACACGGTGCGCCTGCTACTCAGCGGCGAGGACGCCTTCTCCGAGCTCGAGCGCCAGATCCTGGCCGCGCGCCACACAATCCACATCGCCACCTACATCCTGGCGCGCGACCGCGTGGGGCATCGTCTGGTAAAACTGCTCGCCCGGCGCGCGCGCGAAGGCGTGCGGGTGCGCCTGCAACTGGACGCCCTCGGGTGCTTTTTCACGAGCGGCCGTTTCGTCGATCCGCTGCGCCAGGCGGGCGGCGAAGTGGCCAAATTTTTGCCCGTGCTGCCGCTTTCCAGCCGCGGCTCGGCCAACCTGCGCAACCACCGCAAAGTCGCGGTCTTTGACCGCCACACCGCCTACGTCGGCGGCCACAACCTCGCCCGCGAATACCTCGGGCCGACGCCGTGGGCCAAACGCTGGGTCGATATCGGCGCCATCATCCGCGGCCCCGCCGCCGAACTGCTCGACGAAGTGTTTCTCGCCGACTGGTCCTTCGCCACCCGACGCCGGCTGGAGACACTGCACCGCGAGCTGGAGCGTTACCCGCCCGCGCCGCCGCCGACAACACTCGCACCGTCACCGCCGTCCCCGCCTGTTTCACCCTCACCGTCGTCGCCAACGCAGTCACCGGCGCCCGAAGCGCGCGAAGCCTTCGCCCCCGCGAGCGCCCGGAGCGAGGTGCAGGTCGTGGCCTCGGGCCCGGATGTGAGCGGCGATCCGCTCTACGAGGGCATGCTAGCCATGATCCAGGAGGCGGCGCGCAGCATCTGGATCGTGACGCCATATTTCCTGCCCGACGAGGTGTTGCTGCGCTCGCTCATCGTCAAGGCCCGCGCCGGGCGCGACGTGACGCTGATCCTGCCCGAGCGGTCCAACCATCCCGTGACCGACCTCGCGCGCCGCCCTTGCCTGCGCCAGCTCGTGCGCGCCGGAGCGCGCGTGCTCGCCTACCAGCCGCGCATGCTGCACGCGAAGGCGTTGATCGTGGACGAGCAGATCGGCCTCATCGGCTCGGCCAACATGGATATGCGCAGCCTCTTCGTGAACTTCGAGATCGGCGTCGTCCTGTACAGCGCCAGCGACGCCCAGGCGCTCCGCGTCTGGGCCGGAAAACTGCTCCTCGAGTGTCGCCCCCTCGGCCTGCCCGACCTGAAGCGCCCCAAGTTCCCCGCCAACCTCGCCGAAGACCTCAGCCGCTTGCTCACGCCGCTGCTCTGAAGGTGGAGGGAGGTGGGATGCAGGATGTGTGATGTGTGATGTAGAATGTGTGATGTAGGGCGGGGTCGCCGCACCCCGCCGGGTTTGCCCGGCGCCGCTGAAGAAGCTGCGGTGACGATCGTTGCCGGTGCACGCGCCGCTCTCGCGTCCGAGCGTCTCGGCAGGATCGTCGCAGTCGCGCGAGAGCGGCCGCTCGCGTCCGACGATCGCCGCGACGATTCCCTGCAGCGCCGCGGTGATCGTCTGCACCTCGGCGTCGATGAGGAACATCTGCGCGCCGGTGGCGGACTGACCAT
>JBBRHC010000411.1:0-2984 GCA_038223295.1 Opitutales bacterium | reverse complement strand
GGGGGGTTGGTGGCCGGCCTGGCTGGGGGCGTCGCGGGGGGCGACGTCGCGGGCCTCGGCGCCGTGTTGGCGGGGGGGGGCGAGGGGGCCGCCGGGCGCGGTGGCGGCCATGGCGGTGCGCACCCAGCCGGCGGGGTCGTCGTGGGCGGCGGGGTGGCAGTGGACGCAGCCTTGGGGATCGGTGGCGGCGGAGGCGTCGCGGGCGTGGATGAAGGCGGCGCCGGAGTGGGCGGTGGTGAGCGGGCCGGGGTTGAGGGCGGTCTCGCGCCAAGGGCCGAAGAGGGCGAGGAGGAGGAGGCCGAGGCAGGCGGCGAGGGTGGCGCGAACGACCAGGCCGCGACGGGCGCGGAGGCTGCGGACCGGGACGCAGGGCGGGGTGGCGCGGCAGCAGGTGCCGTCGGGGCGGGGGCCGTCGGGGCAGGCCCCGCCCTCGGCGGGGGGGCGGGTGCATTTATAGGTGCCGGGGCCGGCGGGTACGCCGGGGGCGGCGGGCGGGGCGAAGAGGAGGGGTTTGCACTCGGGGCCGGCGCGGCATTGGCCGGAGGGGCTGGGGCCGAGGCGGCAGGGGCAGCCTTCGCAGGTGTGGCCGCAGACCCAGTCTTTCTGGGGGCGCTCGTAGCGGGTGTCGTCGAACTCGGGGGCGGGTTGGCGGCCTTCGGTGCTCATGGGAGGGAGCGTCCGCGAGCGGATGGCCTACGAGTGGAGGAATGGGGGCGTCGGCAAGCGGATGGGGCGGGGCTCATCGGGCGCCTCCGCTGAAAGAATAGACGAGGAGGACGTGGGCGGCGGTGAATAGGAGTAGGCCGTAGGTCAGGGGCACGTGGGTGAAGAGCCAGGTTTTGAGCAGGAGCTGATTCACGTAATGAAAATCGAGGATGTGGCGGGCGCGGATGAGCTCGGCGAGGGTCTCGGCGCGGGTTTGCTCGGCGGGGCCGAGGTAGCGGCCGGCCTCGGCGAGGGCGGCGAGGCGGTCGTTCAGGCCGGCGCGGGAGCCGATGAGGTGGGGGAGGATGGCGGGGCGGCCGGCGAAGGCCGGGGCGAGCTCGCGGGTGTAGAAATCGGCGAGGGTGGAGGCCTTGGCCTCGGGGATGGAGGCGAGCACGGTCTGCTCGGCGCGCAGGCGGAGATCGCGGCGCACGATGGGGATGCGTTCGTAGGGGACCTCGCCGCCGGCGGTGGTGAGGCGGCGGGGGATGGCGCGGGAGAGCCACCAGCCGACGATGCCGCTAAAGGTGACGGCGAGGAAGAGGGCGGCGAGGACGAGGTTAAACAGGCCGGTGGGGACGGCGAAGCGGAGGTGGAAAAGGAAGAGGACGCCGGTGAACAGGCCGGCGTAGGCGTGGAGTTGCAGCCAGACGCGGGAGGAAACGAGGGGGAGGAAGGCGAGTTTTTTGCGGGCGTTGTAGGCGGTGAGGAAGAGGCAGAGGGCAAGCAGGACCCAGCCGGTGAGGTAGACGAGGTGGGGCAGGGCGGCTTCCAGGCGCGGATACTGGAACGCGAGCGCGAGGGAGGCGGCGAGCGTGAGCACGGAGAGCACGGCGCGGCGGAGCTGGAGGGGGCGGAGCATTTAGGAAGACAGGCCGACGGAGCGACGGAAGGACGGGGCGGGCGGCGGAAGAGCGGGTATCACGGGGGCGGGGCTCAGCGGCGGGCGAGCCAGGCGGTGAGGGGGGCGAGGGTGTTGAGGTCGAGGCGGTCGAGGGCGTCGTGGGGGCAGGCGCGGACGCAGGCGGGGCCGCCGAGCTGGTCGAGGCAGAGGTCGCACTTGGTGGCTTTGAGCAGGGGCTTCTGGTCTTTGGCGAGGAGGAGGGAGCCGTCCTCGTCGCGGGTCTCCACCATGCGGATGGAGCCGTAGGGGCAGTTGTTGGCGCAGGCGGTGCAGCCGATGCAGGTGTCGGAGTTGATGACGACTTCGCCGCCGAAGCTGTCGCGGTGGATGGCGCCGGTGGGGCAGCCGATCATGCAGATGGGGTCGGCGCAGTGCATGCAGGCCTGGGCGACCATGAGGTTGTCATGGATGGGGCCGTGGCGGAGGAAACGGGGGTTGCCGCCGTGGGTGGAGGCGCAGGCGCGGACGCAGTCGTCGCAACGGGTGCAGCGGTCGAGGTCGATGACCATGGACTCGGTGCCGTTGAAGAGGCGGTTCTGGGTGAGGAACTCCATGAGGGCGGCGTCTACGCCGCCGGCCTGATTTGAGGTTGGGGATTTGCGATTTGAAGCCGGGTCGGGGGAGAAGGGGGCTCGGGTGCCGGTCTCCTCGGGGAGTTCGAGCGGCGGGGGGAACTCGGAGGCGGGGAGCGAGGGCAGGACGTGTTGCTCGATGACGGAGGCCGGGATGGTGAGGACGTGGGTGTGGCCGATGACGCGGAGGCTGTGCTGGAGGGCGACGGTGGCGTCGGGGTTTTTCCAGTTGTGGGCGATCTCGGAGAAACCGTAGACGCGGCCGGCGCCGAGGTAGTTCAGGGTGCGGTGGCCGGCGCCGTGGCGCTGGGTGAGGCGGGCGAAGCCGGAGCGGACCATGACGATGCCGTTGGGGTAGTCGCCCTCGGCGGCGATGGTGGTCTCCTTGGCGACGGCGGCGGCGCCGGCTTGCACGAGTTTCTTGTATTCGCCGGACCAGTCGTAGTCGCCGTAGGTCTCGAAGTGGGTGGAGGCCTCGACGGTGGCGCGGGCCTCGGGGGAGAGGTGGCGGAGGAAGGGGATCTCGGCGAGGTAGGTGGCGAGGGCGCGCTGGCGGTAGATTTTATCGACGTGGGCGCGGAGGGCGGGGTCGTATTTGAGGAGGTCGCGGAGGCCCTGCCAGCGGATTTCGAGGAGGCGGGTGTCGGACTCCTCGGCGAAGATGGTCGCGGTGCGGGGCATGCGCGAGAGGGCGGCGATCTCGCCGAAAAAATCGCCGGTGTGCATGCCGGCGGTTTTCTGGCTGTCGAGGATGCGGGGGACGTCCTGGAGGAAGACGGAGCGGGAGGCCTGTTCCTGGCGGC
>JBBRHC010000410.1:0-3005 GCA_038223295.1 Opitutales bacterium | reverse complement strand
CTGCCGGGCATCTGCTCGTTCGTTCACCCGCTCGATGCACTATTCAGTGCACCTCGAGGATTCACGAACGACCATCTGCTCCAGCATCTTGCGCCATCTCATCGGCTCCAACTCCGCTTTTCGGGTTAAAAGAATCCGCCTCTTCTGGAACATGAGCCCCCTGCCCGGCGGACGCTGGTGGTTGGGATTGTTTCATCTGGAACGAGTCGGCGATACGTCCCGCCCCTTGCCTCCGGGTGGTGTGCCAAGATATTGGAAGAAATACCTCCACCATCACCTCAACATCAGCGTCCGCGGGAGCCTGATCTGGGGCGACCTGCTCGGCCTCACCTTCCACTTCGTCGGCGCCGCTATTTTGCTCCATCAGCTAAATCGTAACAACCCGCATAATCGCGTCGGCTATGCCGACCTCGTCATGCCCTACCGTTGGTCCGAGATCTCCCGCCTGCGGGGCGAGAGCTTGATCGCCCTCGGGCGCGAGAAACTCGAGACGCAAGATTATGCCAACGCGCTCGGGCTCCTCCGCGCCGGCCTCGACCGCCACCCCGCCGATTTCAAAGCCCGCGCCACCCTGCCGAGATCTATGTCGGCCTGCGCCTTCGTGATCCCGCTACCAAACTTGTCCGGCAGGGCTTTGAGCAGGGATACCCGGGCAGGGATTACCTCGCCTTGGCCTTCGCTCTCGCCGCCGACGCCGCCCGGCCGGACGACTGTCTGGAGCTTTGTCGTTTCGCCGAGCCAAGCCTCGCCACACTGCCCGCCCCCGAGCGCCCCTCCGGCGACGCCGAATGGATCTCCGCGCAATACATCGAGGCGCTAATCGCCGAGCCAGAGCCCGAATCCGCTCTGCGGGCAGCGCGGGGCCGCTTCGCGCCGGATAGCCCTGTCAGGCGCGATTATGAAATCCGTCTGCTTATCCTGCTCGAACGCCGGTCCGAGGCGGTCGATCAGGCGGCACGCTGGACGAGTGATTCCCCCAAAGATCCCTCCGCGTGGCGCGCCCTCGCGAGAGCCCGCGTGGCCGCCCGGGATTTCGCCGGCGCCGCCCACGCGCTCTCCGCCCTGCGCGCCCTCGACGACTCCAAGTCGGAGTCCTCGCTCTTCGCCCTCGCCCGCCATTACGAAGCGCAAAGACCCGACGCCGCGCGTGCCGTCATCGCCGACATCCTCCTGCGCCACGGGGCCAACCCGGCGCTCTATCCCGCCCTTGCCTCGGTGATGGCGAACGCAAAGGCCGAGGCCGACCTCGCCCGTTTGGAAACGGAGTTGCTCGGTCTTGGCTACCCCCGGCAACCCGTCTTTTGGGCCCGCCTGGAAATAGCCGTCCAAGCTCACGACTGGCCCGATGTGCTTCGACAGGTCGCGCTCCTGCGCACCAGCCCCGGAGCCCGCTTCACCGACACCCAATCCGCCTGGCTCGGCACCACCGGGCATCTCGCGCTCGCCTGCCTCGACGGCGGCTCCGGCGTCCAAGCCTCCCTGCTCGAGTTCATATCCGATCACCCTGGCAATCTGCGCCACTTCCGCCGCGTACTCGTAGCCCTGCTCGAAGCCCGGAAAATCGACACCGCCGCCGGCGTGCTTACCTTGGCCGGAGGCCTTTATCCCGACTCCCGGGGCATCATCGCCTCGCGCGCCACCATCGCCGCTCGCCAATAGAGCGCACGGCAGGCGGAGGAAGCCTCCGCCTCCCTCACGGCCCGAGGCGACCCGGTTTTCGCCTCCTTCGATGAATTCGCCCGCGCCTACGACGCGCTCGCCGACGCCGGCCGTGACGACGAGGCCCTTCGGCTCCTTGCCGATCTTCGGCGCGCCCGCCAAAATTGGGTCGCCAACGCTGCTGATCAGCTCAACGCCCGTGAACTGCCGCTCCGCGCCCGCGGCGACGATATTTTGCTCCTGCAATACCTGGCCCGTACCACCCTCACCCGCGGTGCCTGCTCGCCGGCGGATGTGCTTAAACTCGCACGGGAACGGCTCGCGCAGGAGAAAAAGCCCTCCGCCATCCTCTTGCTCAAAGAGATCATTCGTCACGATCCCGCCAACACCGATGCCGAGGCGCTGCTCGCCCCGCTTACCCGCGCCACCCCGACTCCGCCTTCACCGCCCTGAGCCGCGCCCGACCCCGGCCGTGGCCACCGCAAGGCGGCACCGGCACCCGCCCTCCCCTCAACGGCGCGAAAGTGCGGGGACTTCATTGCCGAGCTCGACGTTCCCGCGTCGTAAATCACCCATCCGCGAAAATCCAGGGTGTTTCGCGTGTTCGATTCAGGTGCGCCCGCCTGCGATCATCGGGAGAACGGTTAGATCACGTCACCCAAACGTCACGCGTTCGTGACGAAAATAATAAACACGTCACAAATCCGTGTCGAAAAAAAGTTGCGAGATCGTTATAATCCATAAAAAACTAGTCCCATAAAAATTCCACTTAGGATTGTTGTAAAACGGGTTAAGTGCCCCTCCGGTGAGGGTCGACCCAACCTTTAAGGACACGACACAGAGACGTTACACTAGCAGGCTGGACCTTGTAACAAGTAGAAAGCTACTTCCCCTCTTATGGCTGCCCCGCTCAGCGGAGCACGCCTATTCATCCCTTAAACCTTCATCACTATGAAAAACTCCAAGATTGGTGCGACCGTCAAGGCCGCCATGTTAGCCATCGTCGGCACGGTCGCCCTGGCCTCCACCGCCTCCGCCCAAGTTGTTACTTACACCTTCGGCGACCTTCTCGTCGGTTTCCGCGCTTCCGGCGGCACCGGTTCCGACACCACCTTCGTTTACAACATCGGATCCTCGGTCGGCTTCCGCAACAACCCCAGCCAGGGTGCGGTCGCCAACGTCGGCACCCAGCTCAGCTCCGTTTACGGCTCGGACTGGTTCTCCCGCACCGACGTTTCCTGGGGTGTCATCGGCGTCCGTACGAATGCCAATCCCCAAACCGAGAACTCGATTGTGGGCGGCGACCCCGTCTCCACCATATACGCCTCCCGGGGCGGCACCGGCTT
>JBBRHC010000409.1:0-3013 GCA_038223295.1 Opitutales bacterium | reverse complement strand
TTTTGCCGTCGGCCACGAATTCGCAGACGCCGCAGAGGTTGTCCGCGGTGAAGGTGAGCCGCACGGCCTCGGAGAGCGGCATGGTGCGGCTGTAGCTCGCTATCATGCGGGCCCAGGCGAAGCCCTGCACCAAGTCCCAGTGCGCGCCGCTGGCCAGGAGCCAGGCGCAGAGGACAAGAGGGCGGGGAGACGACGCATGCGGGTGGGGCGGAGGGAAAGCGCGGGCGGGAGGGGTTGGCAAATCCGTTTGCGCGAGGGTTGCAAAGGGGGCGCGGGGTTTTTTGGGTGGGGGCAGGCTGATCCTGCATGACGACGTCGAAACCCACCCGAAGCTCCGCGCCGTTTTTCACGCGGGTGCCGTGGTGGCGGCAAATCCGGGTGCGGGTGATCGCGACGCTGGCGGGCCTGGTGTTGTTCGTGGCGGGGACTCTGTTCGTGACCAACTGGCAGATCCGGCGGGCGCTGGTGTTGAAGAATTTTCAGGACCTCGTGGTGTCGGTGAGCGGCATGGGCGCGGTGGCGCTGGACGGGGACGCGATCGCGTTGATCGAGATCGAGGCGGACGCGCTGACGCCGCAATTTGAAGAGGCGAAGGCGAAGCTGGAGGCCTTGCGGGTTTTTAATCGGCTGACGCAGGACGAAATTTATGTGCTGCGCCCGGCGGCGGAGGGCGGCGAGCACGAGGCGGAGTTCGTGGTGATGACGGACGCGGAGCCGTTTGTCGGGAGCCGCTACACCATCCGCCCGGAGAACCGGGAGGCCTACCACGCGGCGCTGCGCGGCCCGGCCGTGACGCACACCGGCATCTATGACGACGAGTATGGCACGTGGATCAGCGGCTACGCGCCGATCCGCAACCGCGAGGGAAAGACGGTGGCGCTGCTGGAGGTGGACGCGGAAATCTCGCGATTCGAGGAGGCGTTGAAGGACGAGTTGAGCGTGGAGGCGCTGGTGACGCTGGCGGCCTTGCTGGCGGCGCTGGCGCCGGCGTTTTACCTGGGCAACCGGTTGACGCAGGGGGCGCGCGAGCTGGCGCGGGGGATGAAGCAGTTCGAGAGCGGGCAGATGGACGCGCGGGTGGAGCTGAACACGCGGGACGAGATCGCGGCGATGGCTGACGGGTTTAACCGCATGGCGCAGTCGGTGGGGGACCGGTTGCGGTTGTTGCCGTTCGTGTCGCGCTTCACGGCGCAGGCGGTGGAGAAGAGTCGCACGGTGGAGAACTGGCTGGAGGGCGTGGAGCGCGAGGTGGTGGTGTTGATGACGGACGTGCGGGGCTTCACGGCGGCCTCGCGCGAGATGAAGCCGGCGGAGCTGATCGAGGCGTTGAACATCCTGCTGACGATGCAGACGGAGGTGATCGCGGCGCATGGCGGCGACGTGGACAAGTTCATGGGCGACGCGGTGCTGGCGGTGTGGCCGGCGGGGGACGACGCGGTGGAGCGGGCGGCGAAGTGCGCGCTGGCCTTGCAGACGAGGATGAACGAGACGCGCCCGGCCTGGGTGAAACGCGATCCCGCGCGGCCGGTGCTGGGCGAGGTGGCGCTGGGGGCGGCGCTGCACGTGGGGCCGGTGGTGATGGGCGCGGTGGGGTCGGCGGCGCGGCGGGACTACACGGTGATCGGGCACACGGTGAACTTCACCGCGCATCTGTGCGCGACGGCGGGGCGCGGCGAGGTGTTGGTGAGCCAGGCGCTGTGGGCGCGGCTGCCGAAGGCGCTGCAGATGCGTTTCTGGCGGGAGAAAACGGTGCGCCTGAAACACGCGGCGGAGGAAACCCCGGTGCGCGCCCAGGGCTGATGGCGAAAGGCGAAGAGTGAACGGGGGCATCGCGCGGCTGGCGGCGGCGGCGGCCGGCGGGCTGGCGGCGTATGCGGCGCTGGCCTGGGCGACGCGTGGCGGCGGGGCGGGTGGAACGGGCGCGGGCGGCGGGGCCGGAGGCTGGGGGCTGGCGGGGTGGTTGATCGGGGCGCAGGCGGCCGGGTGGCTGGCGCTGGGGCTGGCGTGGCGGGTGCGTAACGAGGATCTGGATACGCGCGCGGCGGGGTGGATCGTGGTGGCGGGGGCGGTTTTGTTCCGGCTTTGCGGCCTGGGGACCGCTCCGGGATGGGAGGACGACTACTTCCGCCATCTGTGGGATGGCTGGGTGACGTGGCGGACGGGGTCGCCTTATGGGGTGGCCCCGCTGGAGTGGTTTGGCGCCGGGGGGCTGCCGGCGCGCATGGAGGCGGTGCTGGACGGGATAAACCATCCCGAGCACGCGACGATCTACGGGCCGGTGGCGCAGGCCTGGGCGGCGCTGGCGGAGGGGCTGGCGCGGGCGCTGGGCGCGGACGGCGGTGGCGGCGGCGGCGGCGGGGGCGAGGGCGGGTGGGGGGGGGGCGGCACGGGCGGGTGGGGCGTGGTGGTTTTCAAGGCGGGGCTCGAGGCGGCGGAGGAGGGCGGGCTGTGGGCGCTGGCGCGGCTGGGCGGGCGGCGGGCGCTGTTGCTGGCGGCGTGGTGTCCGCTGGCGGTGACGGAGATCGCGTTCGCGGGGCACGTGGACGCGTTGGCGATGGCGGCGGTGGCGGGGGCCCTGCTGGCGGCGGCGCGGGGGCGGCCGGCGGTGGCGTGCGGGTGGGTGGCGGCGGCGTGCGCGACGAAGGCGTATGCGTTGGTGCTGGCGCCGTTTTTTTTGTGGCGGGGCGGATGGCGCGGGGCGGCGTGGTTCGCGGCGGTGGCGGTGGCGGCCTATGCGCCTTGGGTGGCGGCGACGGTGGCGGCGGGGCGGGGGGGCGCGGAGGTGTTGGGGGTGGGCGGGCTGGGGGCGATGGCGGGGGCTTTCGAGTTTAACTCCAGCGGCTACGCGGTGCTGGTTTGGGCGCTGGGGGAGGCCAGGAATCGGGTAACGACTGGAAAAGCGAGAAATTGCAAAAATATTTATCAGATAATAACTTAGGAAGCGTGGTCAGCTCTTCCGAGATATGTTTCATCCCGTTGGTCATTTGCTGAACCTCTTTGGCGATCGACCAAA
>JBBRHC010000408.1:0-3018 GCA_038223295.1 Opitutales bacterium | reverse complement strand
ACTCGTGCAGGGTTTTGACGAGGTGGCGAAGCTCGGAGGGCGCGCTGGGCTTTACGTGGTAGGAGCTGGCGCCGAGCATGTAGGCTTTTTTGATGTCGTCCGTATCCTGGGAGCCGGAGAAAAGAACGGTGGGGATGATGGCGGAGGCCGGGTGTTTTTTCAGGTGCTCGAGGACGGCGAAACCATCGCAGCCGGGCATTTTCAGGTCGGTGATGATGAAGTCGGGGTATGCGTAACGGGTGCGGTTGGCGAATTTGCCTTCGCCCAGCAGGTAGGCAATGGCCTCTTCGCCGCCGTTGGCGGTCTCAATCTTGCAGGTGGCGCCGATGGCGCGGAAAGCGGATTGGATGAACATCAGATCGTTCGAGTCGTCGTCGACGAGGAGAATGGTGGGATTGGGGTTTTTCATCGGGCGGGGGCGTGCGGGGAAGGGGTAGGGCGGGGAAGCAGGGGACAAGCCAGAAGTCACGGAAGATCGGGCCGGATAGGGGGCGACGGGCGCGGCGAGGGTGACGGGGGCGGCGAGACGGCCGGCGCGACAGTCGCGGGCGTGTGCCGGGCGGACACCCGGCGGCGGGGTCTCCCCGCGTTTATTGCACTCATGTTCAGAGCGTGGCTTCGCCGGAGGGGCGAAGCGAACACCATTATCGTAAAAATGAAATAGCCTAACTGCCTATCTGGATTGATAATTATCTATAAATAAATGACTTAATAAAACGAAATGACTGGCGCTTGTTTGGGCGTGGGGAGCAGAGGGCGCGGGATTGGTTTGTGATTAGTTGGAATACGCAAATCACTTTCGCGTTTATACGTAACTGGAATTGAGCCGGGTGGAGGGGGAACGGAGGGCGGGAGCGGGGTGGGGGTGGCGGGTGGGCGGGGCGAGCCCACGGGCGGGACGCCCGTGCCACGGCGGCGGAAAGGCCCTGACCTCACTTTCTGTCACACCCCGAGGCGGCGAAGGTGTGTCTCGGCGCTTGGCAAGGGGGCGGGCGGGCTTCACGGTCCGGGGCTGGTTTTATCCGTTCAGGGTCCGGGCGCGGCGCACGGAGTGGACGGAGACACGCCGGTCGTTTTTATTAATACCTGGCTATTTACCATGAAAATCGTGCACGCGGCGAGTGAGCTGTTACCTTATGTAAATACTGGCGGCCTGGCGGACGCGGTGGCGTCGCTGGCGGGGGCGTTAGCGGATCGCGGGCATGAGGTGGCGGTGTTCGTGCCGGGCTACCGGAGCGTGATCGAGCACCCGGACGCGGCGGAGGCGGAGACTTTGCTCCGCCCGAAGATCGAGATGGGCGACGTGTTCATGAGCGGGGAGATACGCCGCTTCTCGTCGCGGGAGGGGTTGACGGTGTATCTGGTGTGTCGCGACGAGTTTTTCGACCGGCGCAATCCGTATGGCACGGGCGAGCGGGATTTTGAGGATAACCACCACCGGTTCATATTTTTCTGCAAGGGCGTGGTCGAGACGATGCGCCTGCTGCGCATGAATGCGGACGTGATCCACTGCCACGACTGGCAGACGGGTTTGCTGCCTTTGCTGATGCGGCACGCGGAGGAGCGCCACGGAGACATCCTGGCGATGCGCACGGTGTTCACGATTCACAACCTGGCGTTCCAGGGGATCTTTCCCATGCGCTCTTTCTACCGCACGAATCTGCCGGACGAGCTGATGGGCATCGATGGGGTGGAGTTCTACGGGCAGATGAACATGATGAAGGCGGGCATCCTGTTCGCGGACCGGGTGAGCACGGTGAGTCCGCGCTACGCGAAGGAGATACAGACGGCGGAGTTTGGCTGCGGGCTGGAAGGCGTGGTGGCGACGCGCGCGGAGGAGATCGTGGGTTTGCTGAACGGCATCGACTCGGCGGTGTGGAATCCGACGACCGACGCCTTGTTGCCCGCGACCTACACGGTGGACGACCTGAAGGGCAAGTGGCGGTGCCGGGAGGAGTTGTTGCGGCGGCATGGCTTTGACCCGGACTACGACGGGCCGATCTTCGGCATGGTGTGCCGTCTGACGACGCAGAAGGGCGTGGATCTGGTGCTGGCGAACCGGGAGTTTTTTAAACGCGAAAACGTGCGCCTGATCGTGCTCGGCAAAGGCGATCCGGCGTTGGAAAAAGGGTTGAAGGAGCTCGCCCAGGCGCTGCCGAAACGCGTGGCGCTGAGCACGCGGCTGGACGAGGGCATGAGCCATCTGGTGACGGCGGGCAGCGACTTTTTCCTGATGCCGTCGCGCTTCGAGCCCTGCGGGCTGAGCCAGATGTATTCGCAGACCTAAGGCACGGTGCCGGTGGTGACGGCGGTGGGCGGGCTGGCGGACACGGTGGTGGACATCGACGCGGATCCGCAGGGCGGCACGGGCATCCAGGTGGCGGTGACGGCGGAGGGCGTGTTATCGGGCTTGGAGCGGGCGCAGCGCCTGCACCGCAACGTGAAGAAGATGGTCGAGGTGCAACTGCGCGGCATGCGGCGCGACTTTAGCTGGAGCGGAACGGTGACGGCCTTCGAGGGGCTGTATGAGGACGACGAGTGATTTTAGCCGCAAAAACCAAGAGACGGTCGGGGGGCGGCTTTTTGTGCGCCTTTTGCGCTTATTTTGCGGCCATCCATCTCTGGCGGCTCCGCGGGATAAACGCGGGATAGGGTAAAAGCGGCTGCGCCGGGCACGGAGAATTAGCGGGCGGCGTTTTCGTGGGCGGTGAAGGTGCTGACGACTATTTCCTCGAAATCGCGAAACCAGAAACGTTGGCCGCGGATGTGCATGGTGACCTCCTGGGGGAAGGAGGGCAGGGTGGCGGTGGGCAACGAATACGTCATCGTGGTGCGCGCCTCGTCGATGAAGATACTGGTGGCGGGCTTGAAGCCTTCGACGCTGAACAACTGCACGTGGACGATGGCGCCGGTGGGGTGATCGAGGGTGACGCGGGCGCGCATGTGGGCGGCGGCTTTGTCCTTGTCGGAGCCGGGCACGAGGCGGAATTCGTAGGTGGTGGTGCGGGTGTCGCGCGT
>JBBRHC010000407.1:0-3020 GCA_038223295.1 Opitutales bacterium | reverse complement strand
TGCCAGCGCGCGCAGGTCACAAATGGCGGCACTTCCCGTCGAATGCAGCGAGTGTTGACCGACTTTGGCGCGGACGATGCGTTCGCGGTGGCGGCCAAGAAAGTCACCGAGCATTATGGAGTTAACCCGAAAAACGAAGTTGATCGCCGCGATCTGGCGCAACCTGCCGGGCATCTGCTCGTTCGTTCACCCGCTCGATGCACTATTCAGTGCCCCTCGAGGATTCACGAACGACCATCTGCTCCAGCATCTTGCGCCATCTCATCGGCTCCAACTCCGCTTTTCGGGATTAACGGCTAACGATTAACGGCTTCTTCGTCCCTGTAACTTCCCTGGGCGGCAGTGCTGCGGGGGGCGGTTTTTTTTAACGCTCGTCGAGGCGGAGGCGGAAGAAGCGGCGGTCGGCGTCGAGGGGGGCGCGGAGTTCGCGGAGGGTGTCGGTGGAGGGCCACATCAAGGTGTTGCCGGGGACTAGCCAATGCGTCCAGGTGGCGAGGTCGGTGCTCGTCTCGACCATCGCGCCGCGGGCGGCGGGGTGGCGGAAGGTGAGCACGTATTCGCCGCCGGCGGGGCTGGCGAGGAGGGCGACGGCCAGGGGGTCGGGGCCGGGAGAACGGGGCGCCGTGGCGGCGAGGTATTCGAGGCGGTTGCTGGCGCCGTCGGCGTCGGGGTCGGCGGTGGGGGCGGCCTGGGGGTCGAGCGGGCCGTCGGGCGCGAAATTGGCGGTTTGCCACCCGGCAAAGGTCGGGCGGGTGGTGAGCTCGCCGATGTAGGCGCGGAGGAGCGTCTCGGCGCCGGGGTCGAGCTCGTTGGTCGCGAGCGGGGGCATGCGGGGAGCGCCGTCGCCGAGGATGCGTTTGAGCAAAATAGAGCGCGCGGCGTCGCCGGGGGCGAGGAGGCGGTTGGCGGGGTCGCCGGCGTCGTTGATCAGGGCGGCGATACGCAGGCGGGAGGCCTCGGTGGTGAGGGAGGCGGTGACATCGAAGTTGCCCAGGCCGGCGCCGCCGGGGACGTGGCAGGAGACGCAGTTGACCGCGAGGTAGCCGCGGACGCGGTGCTCGAGGCTGGCGGTGGGGTCGTCGAGGGCGGCGTGGGCGGGCAGGGCGGCGACGGCGTCGGGCAGCGGGGCGGAGGCGGCGGAG
Organism: Opitutales bacterium; assembly: GCA_038223295.1. Taxonomy (GTDB): domain Bacteria; phylum Verrucomicrobiota; class Verrucomicrobiia; order Opitutales; family Opitutaceae; genus IMCC26134_A. The sequence continues at coordinate 1,878 of JBBRHC010000407.1, read as the reverse complement.
AGGTAACCGGCCTCGGCGAGGTGGTTGATCTGGTTATCCGTCTCGGTGCCGTAGGTGCGGGGGCGGTTGAGCTGGCGGGTGTGGAAACTGAGGGCGTGGCCGGCGGCGGGGGTGTGGCAGGCGAGGCATTGGCCGCGGCCGGGGAAACGCCAGCGCTGGGCGCGGTCGAGGCCGTTTTCGTTGATGGTGTAGTCGGCGTCGGCGCCGTCTTCGGGCACGAGGTCGGCCTCGGATTGGTCGGGGCGCCAGCGGTAGCTGAGGCCGTAGAGGCCGGCGGCGGTTTTGACGAGGAAACGGGTCTCGATGCGGCGGGCGGTGGCGGGGACGCCGCGGGTGGTTTCGAGGTCGAAGTGTTTCACCCACACGGTGCCGGCGGGGAAGCTCCAGGGGGTGTCGGCGGCGAAGGTGGCGACGTGGGTGGCGCTGGTGCCAGGGAGGGCGAACCAGCGGCGCTTGAGGGCGTGGTCGCTCCAGAAGGGGAGGTTGACGTCGTAGGGGACGACGCCGGGGGCGGGGGAGAGGGTGGCGAGGGTGGCGAAGGCGCCGGTGGCGGAGAGGGCGGCGGGCGGGGGCGTGCCGGTGGTGCCGCTGCGGACGAGGCGTTGCACGACGCCGGCGTTGAGGTTGGCGAAGAGGGCGTCGGCGTTGCGCGGGTCGAAGCCGATGCCGGCGATGGTGGCGCCGGTGTTAACGAGGGTGGCCCGCGTCCAGGTGGAGCCGTCCTGGCGGAGGGAGAAGAGGCGGCCGACGCCAAAGTCGGAGAAGAGGTAGCGGCCAAAAAGCTCGGGCAGGCGCGAGCCGCGGTAGATCACGCCGCCGGTGATGCTGGTGCCGATGCCGCGGTCGTAATCGTGGATGGGATCGAGGCGGGGGGCGGGCGGGTTGACGGGGGCGGTGCGGGCGGGGCTGCGCGCGGGGGCGCTGCCGTTCCAGAAGGTGAGGTCGGTGCGGCCTTCGCGGTGGGGCCAGCCGAGGTTGGCGCCGAGGGCGGCGAGGCTGATCTCTTCGCGCGCGTTCTGACCGACGTCGGCGATGAAGAGGCGGCCGGTGGGCTGGTCGAAGGAGATGCGCCAGGGGTTGCGCACGCCGAAAATGGCGAACTCGGTGCGGAGCCTGGCGGCGGTGAGGTTGCCGCCGCCAAAGGCGCCGGAGCCGAGGGGGCCGAGGGTGCCGACGATGCCTGGGGCGAGCAGGGGGTTGCCGGGGGGGATGGCGTAGCGGGCGCGGTTGGCGTTGGCGGGATCGAGGTCGATGGCGGGGTGGGCGTTGGGCTCGAGGCTGCCGCCGGGCAGGCCGACGTCGCGGCGATCCACGTCGAGGCGGAGGATGGCGGAGAAAAAATCGCGGTCGATCCAGCGGGAGTTATCGAGGGAGTCGTTGGAAGCGCCCTCATCACCGAGGGCGACGTATAGGTGGCCGTCGGGGCCGAAGTGGAGGTCGCCGCCGTTGTGGTTGGAGGCGTCGTCGAGCTGGGTGATGAGGGGCGCGTGGGTGGAGACGTCGGCGAGGTTGGGATTGGTGGCGGAGGCTTGGAGGCGGGCGAGGCGTTGGTGGCGGTTTCCGGCGACGCGGACGGTGTAGAAGATGAAGAAGGTGCGGTTGGTCGCGTAGCCGGGATGGAAGGCGAGGCCGAGGAGGCCGGATTCGCCGTCTTCCAGGAAGTTGGTGCCCGGGCCGGTGCCGACGCCGGAGATGGAACGCACGTCGAGGAAGGTGGCCTTCGACGGGGCGCCGCCGGCGAGGTTGACGACCTGGATGGCGCCGGACTTTTCCACGATGAAGACGCGGCCGGTCTCGCCTGGCGGGGTTGCGATGGCGAGGGGCTGGCTGAAGGTGAGGGTGCCGAGGGCGTTTTCCAGTTGGTAACCGGTGGCGGCG
>JBBRHC010000406.1:0-3030 GCA_038223295.1 Opitutales bacterium | reverse complement strand
GGCTGTGCACGCAGACGAGGCGCGAAGGGTTCATGCGGATAGGGAGGCGGGTAGATCGAGGTCGGCCCAGACGGCGGCGTGGTCGCTCGGCCAGACGCCGTCGGGACCGGCGACGTGCAGCGCGAGTCCGTGGGCGGCGGGTGGGACCGGGGCGCCGAGGCTGAACAAGCAGTCGATGGCGCGGCCGGGCTTTTCGCGGGGCGGAACGGGATGTGTGGGCGGGGCGCTCTCAGGCGCGGGGTGGAGGGGAAAAAGGGTGGCGCGCAGGCCGGCGAAGACGGTTGTAGTCCAAGGGGCGTTGCAATCACCGCCAAGGAGGCGCAGCGCGGCGGGCTCGCGCCAGAAAGGATCGGAGACGAGGGCGCGGAGCTGTTCGCGGCGGCCGGCATCGTCGTCGCGCAGGTGCGAGAGGTGAAGGCTGGCGGCGAGCAGATCGACCCCATCGACCCGCAGGCGGGCGAGCAGGGCGACGCGTTCGCCGCCGCGGGGAGAGGAAGGCAGGGACAGGGTGCGGGCCGAAACGACCTCGCCCCGGACGAGGATGGCGAGGCCGGACTCGGAGGGCACGGGTGCGCCGTGCCAGAGGCGGGGCTTGGCGCGGGCCGGGGCGTAGGCGAGCGCGAGGCCCAGGGCGGCGGCGAGATCGCGGCCGGTGTCGGCCGCGCCGTCGGCGGCGCGAAACACCTCCTGAAGCAGGAGCACGTCCGGGGCGAGGACGCGCAGTCCGGCGACCATGGCGGCGAGGCGGGCGGAATGCTCGCCCTCGTTCTTCCATGTATTCAAGGTGGCGATACGCAGGCGATCGGGGCGGGGCATGGCCGGCAGGATTTGGCGACGGGGCGGGGCGGCGCGAGCGGAAGCGGCGGCCGTCGCCGTCTTTTAATCGGTTCTTAATCCAATCTTAAAGCGGGCGAGCTAGGGTGGGGCTCGGAAATTTTTAACCGCACCCACCATGACGACTTCTCCGCGCCGACTCTTGACCAACGCCACGCTTGTTTTGCCGGAAGGACTTTGTCCGGGCGGCTCGCTGGCGATGGTGGGTGGGCGCATCGCGGGGGTGGGCGCGGCGGACGAGCTGGCCGCGAACTTCGAGGACGATTTCGAGGTGAGCGACCTGGACGGCGCCTACGTGCTGCCGGGCCTGATCGATCTGCACACGGACACCCTGGAGAAGGAAATCACCCCGCGTCCGGCGGCGGATTTCCCGGTCGAGGTCGCGGTGCATGAGCTGGACCGCAAGTTGATCGGCTGCGGCATCACCACGGTGTACCACTCCCTGCACTTCGGCTACTCCGAGGGCACGGCGATGAACCGTTCGCGCTACAGCCGGCGCGAGGTGATCGACTGCGTGCGCGCTCTGGCGGCCGGGCATACCCTGGCGAAGACCCGGATCCACGCCCGCTACGAGATCGTCGGCGACGGACCGGATGCGCTCGGGTTGGTGCGCGAGCTGCTGGAAAGGCGCGAAGTCGATTTGCTCTCCTTCATGGATCACACCCCGGGCCAGGGCCAATACACCGAGGAGCTGTTCATCTCGCGGCAGGCGAAGAACGGCATCGACGAGGCCAAGGCGCGCGTGTTGCTGGCGGAGAAACAGGCCCGCCCGCGTCTCACCCCCGAAGAGTTGCAAGGCGTGGCCGAGCTGGCCCGGCAGGCCGGCGTGCCGCTGGCCTCGCACGACGACGACACGGTGGAAAAGGTGCGCGCGATGCACGCGCTCGGCGTCACGATCTGCGAATTCCCAATCAACCTCGCGGCCGCGATCGAGGCCCGCGCGCTCGGCATGGCGGTGCTGGGCGGCTCGAGCAACGTCCTGCGCGGCGGCTCCCTGACCGGCAACCTGCACATCGGCGACGCGATGAAGGCGGGCGCTGTGAACGGACTGTGCTCCGACTACTATCCGCCCTCGATGCTGCACGCGATTTTCAGGCTGCATCGGGATAAGGTGCTGCCTCTCCACCACGCGGTGAACGCGGCCACTCGGGTGCCGGCGCGGGCGGCCGGCATCGGAGACGAGACCGGCAGCCTCGAGGTCGGCAAGGAGGCGGACGTCATCGTGGTGCGCCTGCGCGGCGACACGCCGGTGGTCGAGCAGGTCTATGTGCGCGGCGAACGGGTGCTCGCGGCCGGCCGCGAGCGCGTGGCGCAGGGCCAACTCAGCGCGGCTTGACCTCCGGAAGCGGTGAACTCTTTTCGCCCATGATGCCGACCACTTCGCCGGAAGAGCTCAGTTTCGACGCCTACCAAGAGCGTCAGTTGCACGAGATCACGCCGGCCGGGCTCGCCGCCCGTGCCGCGAAGCTGCGGGCCTCGGGCCGTTTTCAATGGAACGGCCGGGGCTGGACCCCCACGCCCTACAACGGGCACGCCGTGCTCGCGACCATGGATGCGGCGGCGGAAAACGCGGACGCGATTCGCGTGCTGGCGGCGGCCCGGGACGACTTGATCGCCGGCCTCGGGCGCCCCCACGCGCTCTATCCGTTGCCCGCGGAGAGTTTTCATCAGACGATCGCCAACACCCTTTCGGCGGAGAAATACGAACGCCTGGTGGTTGAGCGCGGATTGGAGGCGGCGTATCCGGCGCGCGTGGCCGACGTGCTCGGCGAGCTGGACCGATCAGACGGCCCCGCGGTTGACGCGCCGGCCCTGCGCTTGGTGGGGCTGGCCCTGTTTGGCGGCGCGGTCGGCGCGCTCGGCGTGTTCTACACCGAGGCGGCCTTCGAGCGCGTGCTCGGATTTCGCGACCACTTTTATGGCCACGCCGACATCGTTGCGCTGGGCATCCGGCGCACGCGGCCGTTTATCGGGCACGTGACGCTGGCCTATCTGGAGAGCGAGCCCGGAGACTCGGAGCGCGCCCGCCTCGTGGCGGTGATCGGTGAAATCAACCGCGGGCTGGCGCGGCGCGAGTTGCTCTTCGCCATGCCGCGCGCCGAGCTGCGCGCCTACGACCATCTGGCGGAGTTCCGGGCGCTGCCCGGGCTGCCGGCGAGCACCCTTTGAGCGGCGGCTCGCAAACGTTTTCCCCCC
>JBBRHC010000405.1:0-3035 GCA_038223295.1 Opitutales bacterium | reverse complement strand
GAGATGGCGCAAGAAGTTGGATCAGATGGTCGTTCGTGAATCCCGAGGTGCACTGAATAGTGCATTGAGCGGGTGAACGAACGAGCAGATGACCAGCAGATTGCGCCAGATCGCGGCGATCCACTTCGGATTTCGGGTTAATACCTCCGAGGTGCGCGCGCTCGATGTCGCCCCGGATGGCTTCATCTGGGCGGCGGGGACCTTCACCACCTTCAACGGCGCCAGCACCGGCGGCGTCGTCAAACTCAACGGCGATCCCGTGAGTCCCGCCATCATCCATCCGCCGGTTACCAGCGCTGTCCTGCCCGGCGAAACCGCAATCGTCGTCGTCGGCGCCCACGGCACCGGCCTGACTTACCAGTGTTTCAAAAACACCGTCGCCCTCGTGAACGGCGGCGACATCTCCGGCGCCAACACCTCGATCCTCGCCATCGCCAACGCCGACGCCACCGACGAGGCCGACTACACCGTCGCCGTCACCCACACCGCCACGGCCACCACCTTGACCAGCGCCGCCGCCCGACTCCACGTCCTGGCCGCGCCTCGTATCATCGGTCCCCCCTCGCCGGCCGACGTCCTGGCCGGCGTCAATCTCACCCTCGCCTCCGAGACCTAGGCCCTCGCCCCCGTCACCCACGTCTGGCGGCGTGATGTCGTCGTCGTGACCGACGGCGGCCGTTTTTCCGGAACCGCCACCCCCGCCCTCTCCATCACCGGCACACTTCCCGCCGACACCGGCACCTACACCCTCACCGTCACCAACGCCCTCGGCGAAGCCGCCGCGACGCCGGTTTTCATCCTGGTGCGCGCACGCCCCGCCGACCGCGCCCCGACCTTCGCCGACCTCGCCTCCGGCTCCCCCGTGAGCGCCTTTCTGCCTTTGCCCGAGGGTCGCATGCTCATCGCCGGCGACGGCCCGCTTTCGCAAGGCGCCGCCAGCTCCCTCCCCGCCGCCCTCGCCATCGCCCATCCCGACGGCACAGTCGCCAACCTCGGCCTCGTCCCCGGCACCACCAACGCCCTGCCTCAGGTCACCGGCCGGATCCTCGACCTCGTGCGTCAGCCCGACGGCAAGCTCATCATCGCCGGCACCTTCACCAGCGTGAACGGAGTCCCCGCCAACCAGCGCGGCCCCGCCGACGATCCCGACTCCGACGGCATCGCCAACCTCCTCGAATACGCCCTCGGCCTCGCCCCCGCGACCCCCGACTCCGCCGGCCTCCCCATCGCCGCCGTCATCGGCGGCGACCTCACGCTCACCTGCACCCGCGCCGATCCCGCCGCCCTCACCTACCTCGTCGAGACCACGACCGACCTCGCCACCCCCGCGAGCTGGACCGCCACCGGCGTCACCCAGGGCACCCCCGCCGCCGACGGACTCACCACCGCGACCGTCCCCCTCGGCACCGGCCCGCGTTTCCTCCGCCTCCGCGTCACCCTTCTTCCCTCATCGCCCTCCCGTAAACGCCGAGCATCCGCCCGGCCCCGGTCCTCGCTCCGCGCGTGAAAAACCCCGGCCCAAAAGGCCGTCGCCCGTTGCTTTGCGCTCGTCCTGCCGCCCGCGATCTCCGCCTGATCGTCCGCGCCGCTCGCGCCGCCTATGACCCGCCACCGCCCCCTTCCCCGCATCTTAGTCAAGCAGGGCCCGCTGCTTCTGCTCATCGCCAGTATCATTATCATCTGGCTCGGCCAGGAGTTCGGCCCGGCGGACTGGGCCGATCCCTTCATGGTCGTGCCCGCCCAAATCACCGAAAGCTGGCAACACCTCCGCTCCGGATCCCTCGACGCCGCGACCCTCGCGACCCTCGGGACGCTCCTCACCCACGCGTTCCTCCACGGCGACTTCAATCACTTGCTGTACAACATGCTATACTTTTGGATCTTCGCCGCCCTCATCGTCGAGCATCTCGGCCAGCGCTGGTTCGCCCTCATTTTTCTGCTCACCGCCGTGGCCGGAGGCATCGCCCACACCCTGCTCCACCCGACCGATGCGACGCCCATGCTCGGGGCCTCCGGCGCGCTCATGGGCTTCGAGGGCGCCTACCTCGGCCTCGCCCTTCGCCACCAGCTCCCCCCTCCGCAAGTCTGGCCGATGGCGCACCCCGTCCCGCCCTTCCACCTTGCCGCGCTCGCCGTGATCGGCGTCGCGTTCGATTTCCACGATGTCTTCACCGGCGAGGCCGATTTCATCGCCCACGGCGCCCACATCGGCGGCTTCATCATGGGCCTGTTCATCACCTCCGTCGCCCTCCCCGCCGAGCGCGCGTAAAACCTGCCAGGTAATAACCCCCCTCACCCGCACCGGGTCTTTTTGCGCCACAACCTTGCAATCCCTGCCCCCACATGGGCTAAACAACTTTTTTAAACTCATGCGTTTCCTTCGCGCCCTCGCCCGCCCCGTCTCACCGTCCCTCCGCCCGGCGCCACTCCTCCGGTTTCACCTCGCGCTCGCCGCCCTGCCAGCCCTCGCGGTCTTCGCGCTCCTCTTCACTTTATTCGCCCCCGCCGCCCGCGCCGCCGACCCGCTGCCCGCTTCGCGCGTGCCCGCGTTCCAGTTGCTCGCGTCCGGCGGCACCACGCGCGCCGTGCTTCCTTTTCCCGATGGCCGCGTGCTCGTCGTGCGCGATTCCGGCAGCCTGACCAACAACAGCTTCGGCGCGCCCAACGGCAACACCCCCATCCTCTCCTTCGTCCATCCCGACGGCTCCATCGCCCCGCTCGGCTTCGCCCCCGGCACCACCTCGCCCATCCCCTACGTCGGAGGCGGCGTGATCCTCGCCACCTCCCGCCAAGCCAACGGCAAGATCATCATCGGCGGCACCTTCACCTCGATCAACGGCGTCGCCACCCCGCGCCTCGCGCGGCTCCTGCCCGATGGCTCGATCAACCCGTCGTTTAAACCCGAAATCCGAAGTGGGAGCCGATGAGATGGCACAAGATGCTGGATCAGATGGTCGTTCGTGAATCCCGAAGTGCACTGAATAGTGCATTGAGCGGGTGAACGGACGAGCAGATGAGCAGCAGATTGCGCCAGA
>JBBRHC010000404.1:0-3036 GCA_038223295.1 Opitutales bacterium | reverse complement strand
ATGACGGGGTCCACGAAGCCGGAGGATATGCAGAAGAACAAGATCTTCGCGGGTGGGGGAGAAGCGGCAAAGGCGGCCGCGGCGGAGACAGCGGCGAGCGCGGCGGCGACGGGGCGGCGGGGTAGTGTCATGGGGAGGAGTTTTTTCAGTTACTCGGAGGGAACGAGCCGCACGACGCGGTCGGGGCAGAGGAGGTAGGGCAAGCCGTCGGGGCCGGTGAGGAATTGGCGGAGGCGGCCGATCCCGCTGAGCACGATTTCGTCCTTCTCGACGCGCGCGCCCTTGATTTCGAGGCGGCGCACCTGCTGCTTGGCGAGGGAGACGACGAAGGCGTTGCCCTTCCACTTCGGGAAGCGGTCGCCAGTGTAGAAATTCACGCCGCAGACGGCGGGGGAAGGCGTCCACTGCACGACCGGCGGCTCCATGCCAGGCAGGGACGGAACGGCGGCGAAGGGCTTGCCCTGAAACGCGCCGGAGGGCGGCTTGCCGCCGTAGTCGGTGCCATCGGTGACGAAGGGCCAGCCGTAGTTGAGGCCCTTGCGGATGAGGTTGAACTCGTCGCCGCCCTTCATGCCGTGCTCGGTTTCCCAGAGGTCGCCGGTGGCGGGCTCGAAGCAGAGGCCCTGGGGATTGCGCACGCCGTAGGCCCAGATCGAAGGGACTGCGCCGGGCGTGTTGACGAAGGGATTGTCGGCGGGCACGCGGCCGTCGTCGTGGAGCCGGTGGATCTTGCCGGTGACGAGCGTGAGATTCTGGGCCTGCGCGTTCTGGCGCTGGCCGCGATCGCCGATGGCGAAATAAATGTAGCCCTTGCCGTCGAGGGCCATGCGGCCGCCGAAGTTTCCGTTGGTGCCGTAGTCGGTGTTGGGGGCGAGGAAGATGTCCTTCAACTCCACGAGCGCGTGGCCGTCGAGGCGGGCGCGGATGACGCGCGTCATGTTGACCGGTTTTTCCCTGGGGCCGGGTTGGAGACCGGCGAAGGACAGGTAAACAAGATTGTTTTTCGCGAACTCGGGATGGATCGCGACGTCGAATAGCCCGGCCTGCGCGCCGGCACCGGTGGCGATGTCGTAGTCGGGAATTCCGGTGACCGGCTCGGGGTCGAGCTTGCCGCCGACGATGAGGCGGAGTCCACCGTTGCGCTCGGTGACGAGGGCGCGTCCGTCGGGCAGGAAGGCCATGCCCCACGGCTCCTTGAGTCCGTCCACGAAGGTTTCGACGCGGAAGGGATGCAGTTCCGAACGGACGACGGTTTTTTCGTCGATGCGTCTGGCGGCGGGCGGCGAGGCAGAGGACGAGCTGGCGGCGGCGGTGATTTTGGTGCGCAGCATTTTCGCCAGCGCGGTTATCTCGGGGGCGGTGAAGACGCCCGTGAAGCCGGGCATTTCCTTGGCGGGATAACCCGTGGTGATGCTGGCGATGAGCGCGGCCTCGTTGTTGCCGTATTTCCACGGGCCCTTGACGAGCGAGCCGCCGAGGCCGCCCTCGTGGTTGGCGCCGTGGCAACTGGCGCAGAACTGGGTGTAGAGGATGGCGGGATCGCGCGGGGATTGAGACTGCGCGTAGAGAGCGGGTGTAAAGAGGAGAACGGTGACAAAGGCGGCACGGATGCCAGGGGTAAGGGTGTGCATGGGGATCAGTGGTGGTTCCACCAGCGGCCGGTGGGCTGGCCGCGGACGAGGATGTCGCGGTAGCGGTCGAACTCGGTCGAACTCGGTCGAACTCGGTCGAGCTGGCGAGCAGCGCGGCGGGATCGCAGTGGGTTCTGGACAACATGCCGCCGGCGGACGGCTCAAAAGTTTCGAAGCAGAAAGGCTGGAGGTAACGAAGGGTGTCTTCGAGCGACAGGTAGGTGAGGCAAGCGGTGGCGACGCCGAATTTCATGGTGAGCGCGGGAGTAAGGCCGGGCGGTTCAGGCGAGGATTTCGAGATCGACCCAGCGGCGTTCGGGCGAAGCGTTCGCGCCGTGACGGGAATTATTGGTCGAGGACTTTCATGATCGATCCGTGCGGGGTGCCGGGGCGGTCGTTGACGATGTTGACGATGTCGCTGCCGGGTTTGCCGCCGTGGAGGCGGACGATGAACATGCGACGGAGGGAGATGCCGGGACGGTCGGGGGCCTCGATGGCTCGATCCGCGATGACGGGTGCACGTTTAAAAACGTGGTAGGTGCCAAGCCCCGTGGCCTCGTGACGTTGAACATCGGGGCCGACCTTGTAGGCCGCGTAGCCGCGCGATGTACCGTCCATCCAGCGGTCCTGAGAGGGCGGATCGTAGGGCATCTCGGCTTGGAAGAAAAAGACGCGACCATCCTCGCCGTTCCAGACGACCTGGTGGCCCTGGGTGTGCTCGACGGCGAGACCGTAGCTGGTGACGTGGTTACCGGTGACGAGAACGCCCACATCGTTGGGGTTGGTATCCCAGGCAACGCCTTTGCCGTGGTCGGCGCGCCAGATCCAGAAGTTGTCACCGATGACGTGGTCGTCGTGAATCTCCAGCATGGTCTTTACCGAACCGGGGCCGGGGCCGCCCACTCGAGTAAAGAGGTCGTGGATCGTGGTGGGGTTGTCGGCGCGACCGGCGCGGCGTCCGGCCTGACCGACGCGCACGAGCACCTCGGATTCCGGCAAGCCGGCGTCAACCATGAGGCCGGCGAGAATCACGCCCTCGCCCGCATCGACGAGCAGCGCGGGATTGCCGGCGGTGGGGGTGAAGGTGGGCAGGCCGATGCCGAGCACGATGGTGTTCGGCTTCGTGACGACGAGGGCCGCGTCGAGCGGGTATTGGCCCGGCATGACCAGCAGGTGTTTGCCAGCCTGGAGCGCGGCGTTGATCGAGGCGGGATTGTCGCGATCGGCGCGGATGATTTGAAACTCGGACAAGGGAAGAATGCGGTCACCGGGCGAAGACCAGGTGACGCCCTGCGAAGGCTGGTCCACCAGCGCGGGGACTACGACCTGATAGGCACCGGCGGCGTCGATCATGAGAAATGGTTTTTCGCGGATGCGCGGGGTCTTGGGCACCACGGTGTAGGGC
>JBBRHC010000403.1:0-3045 GCA_038223295.1 Opitutales bacterium | reverse complement strand
GGAACCTGGCCGACCCGGATTCGCTCAAAACCGTCACCCCCTCTTTCGCCATGGACACCCACTCCCTCCTCGCCATCGCGCTTTTCGGCGCCCTCCAGATCATCATGTATCTGGCATGCCTCGCCAAGATCCGCGACATCGACGCGCAAGCGTTCTCCCCGCTCGTGAAGCTCCGCCTCATGGAGAACGAGGAAAACCTCTTCGACGGCGGCCTCTACCTCGGCATCGGCGGTACCGCCACCGCGCTCGTGCTCCAGGTGCTCGGCCTGGTCGATCCCAACCTCCTGGCCGCCTACTCGTCCAACCTGCTCGGCATCACCTGCGTGGCGCTGGTGAAAATCCGCCATGTGCGGCCGTTTAAGACCAAACTCATCCTGGCCGCGCAGGATGCGATCTCCGCCGGTGATCCGATCCGGAATCGTTGAGGCCGCGCCGCCATGAACAAGACGCTGCTCCTCATCCTCTGCGACTTCCTGCTGCTGACGCTGCTCGCGCTCACCCGCTGGGAAGACGCCACGCCCGCGCCGGCGGCCAACTCCGCCCGTTCGCCCGCCCCCGCCCCCGCCTCGGCCCGGGCCGAGGCGGGCGACGGCGCGGCCACCCCCGAGCAGGACATGCTGGCCGTGATGCGCCTCTCGCTCGAGGACGAGCAGGCGCGGCGCGACGAACTCGTGCAAAACCTCGCCCAGACCGAGACCGCCCGTGCCGAGGCCCAGACCGCCAACGCCCGCCTCGCCGAGAATCTCGCGCAGACGGAAAAAACCGCCGCCGAGCTGGATAAAAACCTCACGGCCACGCGTGCCGCAGCCGATGCGGAACGCGCTCGCAATGAACAACTCGCGCGCGATCTCGCCGCCCGCGAGGCCGACGCCAAGCGCCGCGAGGACGAGTTGGCGCGCGTCTCGGCCGCCGAGGCCGCCGCGCGCGGCCGGGCCGAGCAGCTCGCCGTGTCCGTCGGCGTGGCCGAGCGCGAAAAACAAATCCTGCAGGAGCAAACCGTGACTTTGCGCGCGGCGGTCGAAAGCGAGCGCGCCGAGCGCCAGCGCGTCCAGGCCTCCGCGACCGAGCTGGCGGCGGGCGTCGGCCAGATGGCGGAGAGAACCGGCGAGTTGACCAAGGAGATCCGCGAGGCGCGACCGATCAACGCCAACACTCTGTTCAGCGATTTCCTCGCCCGCCGCGTGCGCGCCCAGTTCGTCGGCGAGCGTTCGACTTTCCTGGGGGCGGTGACGCGCAACCTCGACACCCGCACCGTGCTTGCCAATGACGGCAAGGCCACCGTCGCGCTCCTCCACGTGGACGACACGCCCTTCGATTGGCGTGCGCCGGGCCAGCCAAACTGGGATACCCTCGGGCTGGTCCTCAGCCGCGAACAAGGCGCGGTGCAGCCGCCGCGCCTCGTCTTCACCTCGCTCGATCCCCGCATCGTGGCCGCGCCGCTGACCACGGCCGAGGCCGCGCGACTCGGCGGCGAGCCCTACCTGCTCGCGCTCGAGCCGTTCAAGTTTCCCGAGGCCGTGCTTATCAGCGCCGGAGGAAAGGGTTACGGGGAACTCCCCTTCAAGGTCGACCCCGCCAACCCGGGTTACGTAAAAGTGGACAATCGACTCGTCCGAAGGCTTTTTGGTGATTTCTCTCCCTCGCGCGGCGACTTGGTGCTGAGCAAAACCGGTGAATTACTCGGCGTCATGGTGACTGCGGATACCTGCGCCTTGATCACAAATTTCCTCCCGCAGACCGTCCTCGCGCTCGGTTCGGATCTGAAGGCGACCCCGACCAGCCCGGTGCTGGAAGCGGTGGCCAAGCGTTATCAAATGCTGCCCGCCAGCGTAAAATAACCTGCCACCGTGTAGGGCGGGGGTCGCCGCACCCCGCCGCCGTTTTTCATCAGCCACCGTGATCGCCCCCGACATTCTGTGGATCGTCACCACCCAGTGGCGCGCGCAAGCCTGCGGCTACGCCGGCGACCCCAACGCCCGCCTGCACGCACTCACGCCCACGCTCGACGCGCTCGCGGCGCGGCCCGATACGGTGAACTACGCCCAAGCCGTGACGCCGCATCCCTTCGGGCCCTTCGCCCGGGCGGCGCTGTTAACCGGCCTGCCTTCGCCCGAAAACGGCGTGCGCGATTACTGGGATGCCCTTCCGCGCGATTCGCGGACCGTGGCGCACCGGCTCGAGGAGCAGGGCTATCTGACGGCGTTTTTTGGCAAATGGGGCGTGGGTGAGCGTGACCGCACCGCCCCGTTGGTGGGTGCGGCGGCGGCTCGCACCCTCGTGCCGCCGACCGCGCGCGGCGGTTTTCACCGGTGGGTCGGTTTTGAGGGCGGTTTCCAACTGAACGACCCGTGGCTGCAAGGCGACGGACGCGCAGTGCCGACTAAAACCGTCGGTTATCAAAGCGATGTGCTCGTGAACGAGGTGATGGCGTGGGTCGAGACCCGGCGGCGCGGTGATCCCGGTGATCGGCCGACTTTCACGGTCGTCAGTATGGAGGCGCCGCATCCGCCCTATGACGCGCGGACCCCGGAGGGCATCCCCCGTCTGTCGCCGGCCGAGGTGATGTTGGCCGCCAACGTCCCGCGCGGCGGCGGGGTCGAGGCGCAAGCGCGGCGCGAGTTGGCGGGCTACTACGCTCACATCGCGGCCACCGATGCGGCCGTGGGCCGGTTGATGGCGCGGAACGATGCCGTGGCCGCAAGCGAGGGAAGATCACCGCCCATCGTGGTTTTCACGTCGGTGCATGGTGACATGCATGGTGCGCATGGGCTGTTCCGCAAGGGGTGGCCCCACGAAGAGAGCATACGCGTGCCGCTGCTCGTGCGTGGCGCGCCGAGCGGACTGCCGGCTGGATTGGCTACGGGCACGCGATCCGATGAAGCGGTGTCGCTGCTCGATTTGCCCGCGATGACTTTGGCGTGGAGCGAAGGCCGCGCCTGGACTTGTCCGCGTGACCGGGCGGAGATTTCCATGCCCTCGGTGGTCACCCTGCCCCGGCAATGTGATCGCCTCTGGCGGGGCCTGCGTTCGTCGCAGGGCAAGCAG
>JBBRHC010000402.1:0-3070 GCA_038223295.1 Opitutales bacterium | reverse complement strand
CACGAAAGCGGGGGAACTCCAGCCTGCGTCGGCGATTGCTCTGCGCGCTCAAGCTAACCTAGCGGACGAGGTAGCGCAGCCGGCGGGGCGCTCAGACGAACTACCAGACTGGCTCAAGCACGTGGCGATGCATACTCCGGGGAATGATGGCGCCTCGCACCATGGGCGCGTCTCGGCGTTGCGCTACTACGTCGAGATAGTTCGCCGTCGTAGGGTGGCGGTGCTTCTGTCGATCGCCCTGCCGATCGCGATCGCAACCACCCTGGCGCTTCTTGAGCAGCCGCTTTACCGCGGTGGCGCCCAAGTTGTACTGAACCGCCAGAACCTCGCCAATGCGCTGACCAACACCCCCGACCCCGCAAGCGGAGCGAACGACTTCTTGCGTGTCGTGCAGACGCAGGCAACGATTGCTCGATCTCCCGATGTCGCCAGGCGGGTCGTCCGGGAAGTGCCGGAAGCGGATCTCAGCTTTCGAGAGTTGATCGCCGACTCGTCGGTCGAATCGGCGCGCGACACAGATCTTCTCCAGTTCCACGTGTGGCATCCCAAACCCCAAATAGCGGCCAAGCTGACGACCGCGTATGCCGAACAGTTCGTTGAGTTTCGTCGGCAGCTCGACACTGCGTCCTTGGAGCGTGCTCGCGCTCAACTGGACGCTCGCCTGCGAGAGCTCAACAACCAAGCAGTGCGCAACCGCCAATTGATCGCCGACCTCGCGAGTAAGGAGCAGGAACTTCGGACGCTGGAGGCGCTTCAAACGTCGAATGCGACGGTCACGTCTCGGGCCGCAGGCGCAAGAAAGATCTCTCCACGGCCGAAGAGATATCTAGCCTTCGGCCTGCTCGCCGGCATAGCCCTTGCCGCAGTCGTCGCTTCGGCCCTCGAGGCCCTCGATACGCGTATCCGGTCCGCAGAAGAGATTGAAGAGCGGCTCGGGGTCCCGTTTATCGCGCGCCTCGCTCCGCCGCCGAGCGAGATCGGAAACGATCTCGTGATGTTGGCCGACCCGCGTGGGGCCAATGCAGAGGCATTTCGCGTGTTGCGGACGAACCTCGAGTTCGCGACATTCGGCCGAGAGATCAAGACGATCATGGTCACCAGTGCGGTCCAAGGCGAAGGAAAGTCAACGACCATCGCAAATCTCGCTGTGGCGGCTGCGCGGTCCGGCTCGAGGGTCGTCTTGGTCGATCTAGACCTTCGTCGACCGAGCATCGAGCGCCGATTCGCTCTACCACGCGGCCCGGGGTTGACCGACGTTGCATTGGGCCATGTGCCTCTCGAGGACGCGCTCGCTGAGGTCAGTGTGCCCACGCCGGGTGCCTCGAAGGCAAGTGTCCGCGCGGGAAACATGCGACCACCCGGGCGGCTGAGCATTCTCCGTTCTGGACCTGTCCCGCCTGATCCAGGCGAGTTCGTAACGTCGCTCGCGGTTAGCGAGATACTGAAGAGCCTCAGGTCCGAGGCGGATCTAGTCCTCATTGACGCGCCGCCGGTGTTGCAGGTCGGGGACACGATGAGCCTCAGTAACTCCGTCGACGGACTGTTTCTCATCACCCGCATGCCGTTGATTAGGCGGTCCATGCTCGACAACCTCCGCCGCGCTCTGACGGTCTCCCCAGCGCTGGTGTTGGGTCTTGTCCTAACCGGCGAGCAGAGCTCCGATCGATACGGATACGGATACGGATACGGCGACGCCGAAGGCTTTGCTCCCGACCCAGCGGAACTACAGCAACCGGCGACGTAGGGCTAAGCCTCGATCCACCGTTTGACTCGGTGCGGTGAAGGGTTGAGTGGTCTTGTGGCTCGGGCTGGGGCTAGTTGATGCCAGCGTCGGGGTGTCTGAGCGGGTCGGGAGCGGAGCGAGCGCTCGCCGGGCGTTTGGCGGGTCCGCGGGACGGTGTTTGGGTAGGCGTGAGCGACGCCGGTGGCGTGGGTTCAGTCGGGGTCGTTGGCGGTGGCGGGTCAGGCGGCGGGGAGCGCTCGGATGCGGGTGAGCGCTTCGATGAAGTCGGTCTGCCAGGGCCAGCGGGCGGGGAGATGCAGCGTCCAGCCGGGCGGTCCGCGTGAGGCGGCCGGGAAGCGCGAACAGCCTGCGGCGCAGCGTCCGGGCGGCCCGCGGTGTCGGGTCGGTCAGGCCGAGCAGGTTGGTCCGGCGGCCGAGGTTGTGCGCGAGGCAGGCGATCACCGTCCGGGCGCTGTTGGCGCTGTAGTGCCCGGACGGGAAGTGCGCGAGCGCCTGGTCTTTGAGGTCGCGGATGACGAGCTCGACCTGGGCGTGCTGGCGGTGCTCGGCATCGACGTCGTGCATCGGCTCGCTGCGGTCGGTGACGAACGCGTGATGGCGCCAGTAGGTGAACAACTCGGCCTGATCTTCCTGGGCGTGCAGATGCACGCGGCGGACGATCAACCGGTCCTCGCCGAGCGTCGTCTCGGCCAGCTCGCAGACCCCCGAGTCGGGGTAGTCGGCGACGGGCTGCCACGCCGTTTCGGGGATCAGCGCGATCCGCATCGTGATGATCTTGTGCATCGTGACGCCGATCGAGTAGCGGCAGCCCTGCTCGCGCAGGCGCGCCGCGACCTTCTTGCTCCAGAACCCCGAGCCGGCCCTGAGCAGGATCGGCCCGGCCGCTCCGGCCTGCCGGACCCGGGCGAGGAGCTCGTCGGCGAAGCGCAGCGCGCCGCGTGTTCGCCGCGCCCTTGCGCAGACGGACGTGCAAGACCTCGCTGGTGTCCGCGCGGGTCGCGAGGATCGGGTGGAAGCCGAGCTTCCCCGTGTAGCCGTAGCCGGCGCCCTGCTTGGCATGGCCATGGACCTCGCCGACGCACGAATCGATGTCGATCACGAGGCGTCCCTTGCCCGGGCCGGCGCCCGCCTGCCACGCGCGCCTCAGCGCCGGGCCGAGCACCCGGTCGAGCTGGCGGACGTGCCCGAACGTGAGGGTCTCCGGTCGCTTTGTGGGTGAATCGCGTGCAGCGATGATCGGCTGGGCAGGGCTTTGGCTGCTCGAGAAGTTCTTCGGAGGTTGCGCACAGCGCAGATGACGCGCCGCCGCCCGGCGCGCAGGCTGCT
>JBBRHC010000401.1:0-3071 GCA_038223295.1 Opitutales bacterium | reverse complement strand
ATATCCGATGTGTCCGTACTTGCTCCAAAGTGCTCCTGATCCTATTCTAGGTTCTTGACCTTGAGGTTGGATTGTTCCTGCATATCCAAGTGATCTTTGTATGCCTGATAGTCGTTTGTAATACTGGACGCATTGTTCGTTGCTGTCTCCGATGATTTCGACGGCGGAGTCATATCGTAGACTAGGACTCCACTCTCTCGGCAAAATATTTCTCGTTTCTCTTGGAACTGTGTTTTTTCGTTTTCTCTCGACCTCTTCAGCGATCGCCATAAGCTCTTTATCGTTGAGGCTGTCGCCAAGAACAAAATTATTGCGCCCATTGTCACTATGAACCAGCAAGATACTTGAATTAGTATCCAGATTGAATCGTTTGACATCGTCCTCCTTTCCGCCAAACCCAAACGCCCCCCGTCCCCCGCCCGCGCCGGGCCCGCACCCGCCTCCGCTTCCGACTCCGACCCCATTCGTCATTCGGAATTCGTCACTCGCCATTCCGCCGCCGCGGCGGTCGTTATCGTCCTCACCGAGACCGAGCTCTTCGGCCGCCGGCGCACGCGCCGCGCCACCGCCTCCCGCCGCGCCGCCGTCCACCGCGCCCAAGTAGATCAACTCCTCGACTTCGCCGATCTCGTCGAGGGCGACTTCGTGGTCCACCTTCAGCACGGCATCGCCCTCTTCCGTGGTATCACCAAGCTGGATACGCGCGACGGCCTGCGCGAGGTCATCTCCCTCGAGTTCGACGACCACGTCACCCTCCACGTCCCGCTCCCCGAGGCCCACCTGATCAGCCGCTACGTCGGCCTCTCCAAGGTCCGCCCGCAGCTCGGCCGCATCGGCTCCGACCGTTGGCAAAAAACCCGCCAGCAAGCCGAGCGCGCCACCATCGACCTCGCCGCCGAGCTCCTCCGCATCCAGGCCGCGCGCGACGCCCAGCCCGGCCTCTCCCTGCCGCCCGACAACGACTGGCAACGCGAGTTCGAGGGCGCCTTCCCCTTCGCCGAGACCCCCGACCAGCTCAAGGCCATCGCCGCCACCAAGGCCGACCAGGAGCGCCCGCGCCCCATGGATCGCCTCATCTGCGGCGACGTCGGTTTCGGCAAGACCGAGGTCGCCATCCGCGCCGCCTTCAAGGCCGTCCAGTCCAGCCGCCAGGTCGCCATCCTCGTCCCCACCACCATCCTCGCCCAACAGCATTTGAACACCTTCCGCGAGCGCATGGCGGGGTACCCCGTGGCGGTGGAGATGTTGTCCCGCTTCCGCACCCGCGCCGAGTCCACCCGCATCATCGCCGCCACCGCCGCCGGCCAGGTCGATATCCTCATCGGCACGCACCGCCTGCTCAACAAAGACATCCGCTTCAAGGACCTCGGCCTGGTCGTCATCGACGAGGAGCAGCGTTTCGGCGTGAAACACAAGGAGCAGCTCAAGGCCCTGCGCGTCTCCGTCGACGTGCTTTCCATGTCCGCCACCCCCATCCCGCGCACCCTCTACATGGCCATGACGGGCGCGCGCGACATGTCCGTCATCGAGACCCCGCCCACCAACCGCCACCCCATCCAGACTATCGTCAAAACCTACGACGAACAACTCGTGGTCGACGCCATCCGCCACGAGCTGCGGCGCGGCGGCCAGGTCTTCTACCTGCACAATCGCGTGCAAACCATCTCCCTCGTCGCCGCCCGCCTGCGCGAGCTCCTGCCCGAGATCGATATCGGCGTCGGCCACGGCCAGATGGACGAGCATGAACTCGAGGAGATGATGACCGCCTTTGTCGCCGGCCGACACCAGGTGCTCGTCTGCACCACCATCATCGAGACCGGCCTCGATATCCCCAACTGCAACACCATCATCATCGAGGGCGCGGACCGCTTCGGCCTCTCGCAACTCTACCAGCTCCGCGGGCGCGTCGGCCGTTTTAAACACCAGGCCTACGCCTACCTCCTGCTCCACCGCCACACCCGCCTGGTCGAGATCGCCCGCGAGCGCCTCAACGCCATGCGCACGCACAACCAGCTCGGCGCCGGCTTCCGCATCGCCATGCGCGACCTCGAGCTGCGTGGCGCCGGCAACCTCCTCGGCGCCCAGCAATCCGGCCACATCGTCGGCGTCGGTTTCGAGCTCTACTGTCAACTCCTGCGCCAGTCCGTCGCCCGCCTGAAGGGCGACAAACAAGCCGCCAGCATCCGCGCCTCGGTGAAGCTCGATTTCGTCTTCGTCGGCGAGGGCGGCCCGCCCGATAATGCCGCAACTTCCCCCGTGGGCCGCCCGCTAGCGGGCGCTTCCTCCGGCCCTTACCATGCCACCAGCTACCTCGCGATCAAGGACGCCGAGGAGACCGCCGCCGGCGCCGTATCCGTTTCTAAAATACAGGCCCGCCTCCCCGTCGCCTACATCGGCGAGACCCGCCTGCGCCTCGACCTCTACCGCCGCCTCGCCCTCGCCGGTTCGCCCGCGACGCTAAAAGAGATCGAATCCGAGCTCACCGACCGCTTTGGCAAAATCAACGACGAGGTCCGCGCCTTGTTGTTGGTCACCGCCATCCGTCTCGCCGCCGAGCAAAAAGGCATCGTCAGCGTCGAGACCGACGGCTCGAAACTAAAACTCATCCGCGCCGGCGCCGGCCGCCGCGACGATTTCGTGCAACAAGGCGGCCGTTTCCCCCGCCTCACCGCGCCCAAACCCCTCGCCCGCCTGAAAGAGATCCTTGTCTACCTCGGCAACCTGCCCTCGCCCTAAATCCTCGCGCCCGCCCCCAGCCCGGAGAGGCAATCACCACCCGCCCGCCGGCGTAGGATTGAACGTAATTCTAAGTCGCGATCAAAGTGAGACTATCATCAAAAATTGGCCAGGGACGGCCAACGCTACACAAAACATCCGATGTAGGGTTGGCCGTCCTTGGCCAATTAGAGTCACTTTGAAAGCGAATTGGAATAAACCCGAAATCCGAAGTGGATCGCCGCGATCTGGCGCAATCTGCTGGTCATCTGCTCGTTCGTTCACCCGCTCAATGCACTATTCAGTGCACCTCGGGATTCACGAACGACCATCTGATCCAACTTCTTGCGCCATCT
>JBBRHC010000400.1:0-3093 GCA_038223295.1 Opitutales bacterium | reverse complement strand
AATATATTGGCCTGAATCGGAATGCTACCGGCATCGGTTTGAGTAACCTCACGTATAATTTCCTGCGTTACGTTCAACTCATCAAACTTGGTCGAGTGCCCTCCATGGCGAAGTGTGCCTAAATAACGAGGATTATTTAATAAAGCAATGTAAAGCAATGCATTAATAAGGAAATTGCCTTAAAATCGACAACTCCCGAACCAACGCTAAGTGGTGATGTAGCTTTTTTTACCCGGTTTTCGAGAAAACCTATTTTTCAAAGTGCCCTTAAATGTCCGCGCCTCCGTCGCAAATATCAGTCGAGCCTACCGCGCAAAGCCGCGGCCCTGTGCGTGAAATTTCTCGAGCCTAGCCCTCGCCTGCCGAAAAAAACGGCGCTTCGCGATTTCAAGCCTAGCAACCAGAAACAAGTCAGAAATAAGTCGGTGATTTTTTAACGGCCCGCATATTGCCCAAAGTCCTTGTCTGAAAGTGGTGCCAGAGGCCGGGATTGAACCGGCGACCAAAGGCTTATGAGTCCTCTGCTCTACCACTGAGCTACTCTGGCGTTTTACTGGCTGACGGTCAGTTGTTTACGTCATGCTTCGATTCATTTCCGCTTTCTTCGTTCCCGGCGATTGGAACGAAACAGCGATCAACGTGAAACAAACCGTGACAAAGAACAAAGCCCCACGTCTAGGACGACATTGAGGACGCGCTACTAAGGAAGGATTTTTCTAGGTGGCAAGAATAAGTTCGGGCGTGCGGGCCACGCAGCTCCACTTTGCCGAAGCTCGCACGAAGGCGGGTTTCGCCGGCTTTGCGGGGGTACCGCCAAGGTTTGGATCGCGCGGCGGTCCGCGCCGGGCCAAGTGCCGACATCCAACTTTAAAACGGCCCCAAAAGCAGGTCCGGCGGCCTCCCTAAGTCGGCGCCGTACGGTTGGCGACATCGCCGACTAACGCCTTGCCACGCGTCGCCTCGGGCCTCCACCTCCGCATCAGGCAACCCCAGCCACACCGCCTTGCCCACGCCTCCTTCCGGCCCTGTCGATCACGCCTCGCGCGTCATTAACCAAGCCGGCGACGTACTCTCCGACGCCGTCGATTATCTTCGGCTGGACCCCATCCCTCCCGTCCTGCGCGAGCTTCGCCGCTACTCGCTGGCCAAGCTCCGCGCCGACGTCACGGCCGGCGCGATGGTGGCCATCGTTACCATACCGCAGGCCATCGGCTTTGCCCTGGTCGTCGGGCTGCCGGTCGAGGCGGTGGTGGCCACCGCCGTGGTGGGGGCGGTTTTTTGCGCCTTGTTCAGCGGTTCGCGCCATTTGGTTTTCGGCCCGACCAACACCATCTCGATCATCCTCGCCGGAGCCCTCGTCACGGTGAAGGACGTGGATCTGACCGCGCTTGAGAAGGTCCTCGTCATCGGCTTTCTCATCGGGGTGTTCCAGATCGCGGCGGGTTTTTTCAAACTCGGCACCCTGAGCCAGTTTATCTCGCGCACGGTCATTGTGGGCTACTCCTGCGCGGTCGCCCTGCTCATCGGGATCGGCCAGTTGGGCAACTTGTTCGGCGTGGGCGCGGCGGACAACGTGTCCCTGCCCGGCACGGTGAGCCACCTCTTCCAAAGCCTGGGCACCCTGCACCTGAACTGGATGACGGCGGGCGTCGGGGTGGCGAGCCTCGCGGGCATGTTCCTGCTGCGCCGCGTGCGGCCCGCCTGGCCGGAAGGGCTCATCGTCATCGCGATCGCGGTGATCGTCTCGCATTTTTACCGGCTGGCGGATTTCGGGGTGCCGCTGGTGCGCGATGGCGGCGCCATCGCCGGCGGCGGCGTGCCCGTCTTCGTCGGGTTCCCGAGCAACGCGGAGGGACTGGGGCTGCTGACTTCGTTGACCAGCGTGGCCCTCGCCGCCGCCATCCTCGGCATGCTGGAGGCGGTCTCCATCACCAAGAGTCTGGCCGCGCGCTCCGGCCAGCGGGTGAATCCCAACCAGGAACTCATCGCCATGGGCGCGGGCAACCTCGCTGCCACCGCCTTCGGGGCCATGCCCGGCTCCTCGTCCTTCGTGCGCAGCGCGGTGTGCGAACAGAGCGGCGGGGCCACCCAGCTCGCCAGCATGTTCGCCAGCGTGGTGGTCCTCGGCGTGCTCGCGCTCACGTCGGGTTTTATCAACTCGATCCCCATCGCGACCCTGGCCGCGTACCTCGTGCTCGTCTCGGCGCGGCTGGTGAATTTCGCGCAGGTGCGGATCGTCACCCGCGCGACCAAATCCGACGCCATCGTGTTCTGGCTGACGCTGCTCGCCGCGCTTTTTCTCCAGCTCGATACCGCGGTCTACGTCGGCATCGGCGCGTCACTTGTTTTGTTTCTTAAAAAAGCCAGCGCGCCCTCGTTGGTGGAGTACGGCTTCAACGATCAGGGGCAGTTGTCGCAGCTCGAGGCGTCGAAGGACCGCACCGACGCCGCCATCTCGATCGTCCACGTCGAGGGTGAACTTTTTTTCGGCGCGGCCGATCTCTTCCAGGACCAGGTGCGTTACCTGGCCGAGGATGGCGGCATCCGCGTGGTCGTGCTGCGCATGAAAAACGCGCGCCACCTCGACGCCACCTCGGTGATGTCGTTGCTCCAGCTCCACGAATCACTGACCAAGGCGAAACGATATCTGCTGGTCAGCGGCATCAACCCCGACGTCGAGCGCGTGTTGCGCCGCAGCGGCGCGTGGGAAGTCCTCGGGCCGGAGAACATCTTCCCCGCCGAGGCGAATCTCACGATGAGCACCAAACGCGCCCTTCAACGCGCCAAGGCCCTGCTCACCCGCGACGGCGCCGCCGGCAAGGCGGAGGTGCGAATCTACTATGATCGCCAGCGCGCCGAAAACGCCGCCGTGAAATCCGGCTCCTCCGCTCCCGCCAGCGTCATCGCGAGCGCGGGCGCGAATGCCGGTGCGGGCACGAGTGCGAGCGCGGGCGGCTCCGCCGATGCCGGAGTGATGCCGGGCGAGCATCCGGGCGATTACGAGATTTGAGGGGCGTTCGGTGTGTAGGGCGGGGTCGCCGCACCCCGCCGCCCGGCGCTCGGCGATGTTTTGGGGCGAAGTGCAAACCTGGC
>JBBRHC010000399.1:0-3101 GCA_038223295.1 Opitutales bacterium | reverse complement strand
GCAAAGAGGCGCAGAAGGCGCAAAAAGCGGAGGTCGGCGAGGGCGGGTGGTGTGGGGAAGGGATGAAGACGGGGGCGCGGGCGGGGGCGGGTTTTTTGGGGGTGGCGGGGCTGCTGCCGGCGGGGCGGGCGGGGTTGGCGGCGGTGGAGGCGCGGCTGGAGGCGGGGTTCCGGACGTTTAAGTGGAAGGTGGGGGTGGGGGACGCGGCGGATGAGTGGGCGATGCTGGACGATTTGCTGGGGCGCCTGCCCAAGGGCGCGAAGTTGCGACTCGACGCGAACGGGGCCTGGGACCGGCGGGTGGCGGAGGGGTGGCTGGGGCGGGCGGCGGAGCGGCCGATGATCGAATACGTCGAGCAGCCGTGCTTCGCGGCGGCGAAGGAGGGCGCGGCCCGGGTGCGCCAGGCGGACGACCTGCTGCGGGGCCTGGCGGAGGATTTTCCGGTGAAGATCGCGTTGGACGAAGCCTTGGTGGGCGCGGGTGACGTGGAGAAGTGGCTGGCGGCGGATTGGCGCGGGGTGTGGGTGATCAAACCGGCGCTGCTGGGTGAGCCGGCGGCGGTGCTGGCGCGGCTGGCTAAGGCGCGGGCGGATGTGGTTTTCGGCTCGGCGCTGGAGACTCGGGTCGGCGCGAAGGCGGGCTTGCGCATGGCGTTCGCGTGGGCGGAGGCGGAGGGAAAGGCGGTGGGAAGTGCGGTGGAGGGGGGCAAGCCGCGGGCGCTGGGTTACGGGGTGTGGCCTTTGTTTCAGGATGCGCGGGCGGACGGGCCGGCGACGGGGGCTTTTGTGCGGCGCGAGGACGTGGAGCGGATCGACGCGGAGGAATTATGGAACGCGTTGAGCTAACCGCGCGTTTGCGGGAGTTTGCCGGGGCGGCGCTGGTGGAGCGCGGCGGGGCGTGTTTTTTGGTCGATCCCGGCTGGGGGGAACGGGAGCGCGCGCAGTGGGCGGCTCTGGCGGAGCGGCGACCGGCGGGCTGGGAGGGCGAAGGAGCGGGAGAGCGTGGCTGGTTATGCATACCCACGGGCGGCTCGTCGGGGGCGATGAAACTAGCGCGGCATGACGAGGCGACGATCGGCGCGGCGGTGGCGGGGTTTTGCGCGCACTTCGGCGTGCGGCGGGTGAACGCGGCGGGGTTGCTGCCGCCGTGGCACGTGAGCGGGTTGATGGCGTGGGCGCGGTGTGTGTGGACGGGAGGGATTTATCGGGCGATGGACGGAAAGACGGGTGAGCTGGATGAGGTGGGATGGATGATGAAGGGGGCGGAGGGGGAGCGGGAGGGCGGCTTTGTCTCGCTGGTGCCGACGCAACTGGCCCGGCTGCTGGGCAACGCGCGGGCGGAGGTCTGGCTGCGGGGATTTCGGGCGGTGTTGCTCGGGGGCGGGCCGGCTTGGCCGGAGCTGCTGGCGCGGGCGCGGGCGGCGCGGGTGCCGGTGGCGCTGAGCTACGGGATGACGGAGACGGCGGCGATGGTGGCGGCGCAGCGGCCGGAGGAGTTTTGGGCGGGGGACGACTCGGCGGGGCTGGCCTTGCCCCACGGGGTGATCGAGGTGGATGGCGAGGGGCGGGTGCGGGTGGGCGGGGCGTCGTTGTTTTATGGATACTGGCCGGGGACGCGGGCGGCGGGCGGGTGGTGGCGGACGGACGACCTCGGCGCGCTGGACGGGGCGGGGCGCCTGCGCGTGGCGGGCCGGGCGGATGCGTTGATCATCTCCGGGGGCGAGAAGGTGAACCCGGCGGAGGTGGAGGCGGCGCTGCGGGAGGCGGGCGGGGCGACGCTGACCGATGTGGCGGTGGTGGGCGTGGCGCATCCGGAGTGGGGGAGCGAAGTGGTGGCGCTGTATCCGGAAAGTGGCCACGGCGCGAGGGTGGACGAGGCCGCGCTGCGCGCGGCGCTGGCGGGTCGGCTGGGGGCGGCGAAACGGCCGAAACGCTACGTGGCGGTGGCGGCGTCGGCGTGGCCGAGGGATGCGAGGGGGAAGGTGAATCGCGTGGCGCTTGCGGTCTTGGCAGCCCGGGCGGAGGGGGCTTGAGTGCGGGTATGGAATTTAACCATTTGGAGCAAATCTTTGGGGCGCTGCAGGGGGCGGAGGTTCGTTATTTGGTGGTCGGGGGCATGGCGGTGATAGCGCACGGCTACGTGCGGACCACGAAGGACATAGGCTTGGTTATCGCGCTGGAGCCGGAGAACCTGCGGCGGGCCTTGAAGGCGCTGACCGAAATCGGTTACCGTCCTAAGATTCCCGTGGCGGCGACGGATTTTGCGGATCCGGAAAAGCGGAAGTCGTGGATACGCGAAAAGGGCATGGTGGTGTTTCAACTTATCAGTGATCGGTTTCGTTTTGAACCGCTGGATATCTTCGTGACGGAACCCTTCGATTTCGTCGCCGAGTATGATCGGGCGATGTGGAAACAGATTAACTCCGATGTGGCGGCGCCGATCGTGGGAGTGAAACAGTTGCTCGACATGAAACGCGCGGCGGCGCGGCCGCAGGACCTTGCGGATATCGCTGAATCGCTCAGCCTGAAGCCCCAATGACACCAAACTCACCGGCGAACGATTGGGTAAGCTCGGGGTGGGACGACCACGCGAAGCTGCGGCGGGAAATCTCGCAGACGATGAGCTTTGCGGAGCGTTTGCGCTGGCTGGAGGGAGCGATGCGGAGTGGGCGTTTGTTGCGCGACGCGCTCGTGGTGCCGCCGCCGGCCTTCGCGCGGCGGCGTCGTGAAACGATCGCCTAACCGGCGTCCACCCAGGCGGCGAGGGCGGGGGGGAGCGGCTGGCGGCCGCGGGTTTTGGAGGCGATGCAGACGTGCTCGGTACGGGCCACGGCGGCGCGTTTGGCGGGGCCGGCGGGGTCGAGTTTCCAGATGACGTGGTCGAGCGCGAAGCTGTGCTCGGTGAGGCGGACGGGGGTGACGTCGACGCGGATTTTTTCGCCGCAGGCGAGGGGGCGCAGGTAGGTGGCCTCGCTCTTGGCGATGGGGATGACGAGGCCGGTGTCGGCGAAGAAGGTCGCGAGGTTCACGCCGGCGGCGGCGAGCGCCTCCTCATATGCTTCGTGGCAGAAGGAGAGGTAGCGGGCGAAGAAGACGATGCCG
>JBBRHC010000398.1:0-3142 GCA_038223295.1 Opitutales bacterium | reverse complement strand
AGTACGTCGTCGCCCTTCACGAGCTGGCCGAAGGCGGTGTATTGTTTGTCCAGGAAACGGGCGTCGCCGTGACAGAGGAAAAACTGCGAACCGGCCGAGTCGGGCGAGGACGAGCGCGCCATGGACAACACGCCGCGGGTGTGGGCCTTGGCGTTGAACTCGGCCTTGATCTGGTAACCGGGGCCGCCGGTGCCGGGCGCGCCCTTGCCGCCGGCCTTGGTGTTGGGGCAGCCGCCCTGGACCATAAAACCCTTGATGATGCGGTGAAAAGCGGTGCCGTCGTAGAAGCCCTCGGTGGCGAGCTTCTTGAAATTGGCGACATGGCCGGGCGCGACATCGGGCCAGAATTCAAGGGTGAGGTCGCCCTTGGAGGTGGAGATAACTGCGAGTTCTTTGGTGGTGCTCATGGATGGGAGCCAAAACGCTCACCTTCGCGCTTCTCCCCCGCAAGCCCGCACTCCAGTTTCCAACCCACCGTCCGCCGATGCCTTACTTCGACCACAACGCCACCACGCCGCTCGCCGACGCCGCCCGCGAGGCCTGGCTGCGCGTGCAGGCGGAAAACTGGCACAACCCATCCAGCCCCACCCGCGCCTCGGCACGCGCGCGGATCCGGCTCGATTCGTATCACGAGGCGCTGGCGGTGCTGCTTGGCGGCGCGCCGGCGGAGTATGTGTTCAACTCCGGCGCGACCGAGGGCGCCCACGCCGTGCTCGGCCACTGGGCGGCGCGTCTGCCGTCCACCGCACGTATCGCGGTGGCCGCGACCGAGCACGCCTGCGTGCTGGCGGCGGCGGGGCGGTTTTTCGCCGGTCGGCTCGATTGGCTGCCGCACGACGCCAACGGTGTCGTCTCGCCGGCCGCGGTGCGCGCCGCGCTCGCGGCCGGCGCGGCCGGCGTCGTCGTGATGGCGGCGAACAACGAGACCGGCGTGCTCCAGCCCTGGCCCGAGATCGCCGTCGCGTGCCGCGCGGCCGGCGGCGGGAGCGGCGTGCCGTTTCTCTGCGACGCCACCCAATGGCTGGGGAAACTTCCGGGCGCGGGGCTGGGCGCATGCGGCGCGTGGGTGATCGCCAGCGGGCACAAGTTTGGCGCGCCGAAGGGCGTGGGTTTTGTCAAATTGCCGGCGGGGCGCGCGGAGCCGGATTTCGTTTCGCAGGGTGGCGGTTTGCAGGAGGGCGCGCACCGCGCCGGCACGGAGGACGTGGCGGGCGGCGCCGCGCTGGTGGCCGCGCTGGCCGAGTGCGAGCAGAAACACGTCGTCTGGGAATCGCGGCGCGCGGGTTGGCGCGAGCGTTTCGAGCGCGAGCTGCCCGCCGCTCTACCCGGCACGCGTATCCTCGCGGCGGATACAAAGGGGGAGACGGACCGGCTGTGGAACACGGTCTTCGCGGTCATGCCGCACGGCGACCACGCGCGCTGGATCGCGCGGCTGGACAAGCGAGACGTGCAGGTCTCGACCGGCGCGGCCTGCACCACGGGCAAGGACGGCCCCTCGCATGTGCTGGCGGCGCTGGGCGTCGCGCCCGAGGAGGCGCGCCGCGCGCTGCGCATCAGCGCGGGCTGGGCAACGACGGAGGCGGACTGGGCGACGCTGCTCGGGGCGCTGCGCGCGGTGGCGGCCGAACTCCAGACCGGTTAGCCGCAAAAAGACGCGGACGGCGCAAAAACAGAAAGCGGCCGCGCGCCCAGGGTGTAACGGAAAGGACTGTGAGGGCTACACCGGCGGCGTCCCGCCCGTGAGCGAATGGGCATCCCGCCCGTTCGCCGTCGAGCCCATGGGCGGGACGCACGTGCCACTTTCGACCCGCTGCCATCACTTCCGGCTAAGCCCCGCGTAGCTCCTGCGTTTTGCGATTTTTGTGACGTTTTGCGGCCGTTGACTCGGAGCGTGGCCCTGAGGCTCAGCCCCGACTGCTGCGGGTTTGCCAGTGGGCGCCGGGGCGGCCTTTTTGCACGAAGGGGTTGGGGGCGCGGTCTTTGTCGCGTTGCTGGCCGCCGCTGCCTTTGCCGCCGGTGGTGCCGGGGAGCGGTCCGCGCTCCTCGCGACTCGGGCCGCCGGGGCCCGCGGGACGCGCGCCGCCTTGATGGTGGTCGGCGCGGCGGGGGGGCAGGGAGACGGGGCCGCCGGGCGCACCGCCCACCGGGCCGCCAGGAGGGCGAGCACCGGGGGCGCGACCACGGCCGCCGCCGACCGGGCGACCACGGCCGGCGCGCGGATCGCGGTAATGCGACTCCGCGGGGGCTTCGCCGCCGGTGCCGGCGGCGGGGGCGATGGCCTTGGCTTTGTAGTCGAAGCCTTCGAGCAGGAGCTGAGGGATCTTGGCGTTGATGAATTTCTCGATGGCGCGGACCTCGCCGGTCTGGTCGGGCGAGACGAGCGTGAAGGCGTCGCCCTCGGCGGAGGCGCGGCCGGTGCGGCCGATGCGATGCACGTAGTCGTCGGGCGTGCCGGGGATGTCGTAGTTGATGACGTGGGTGACGCCTTGGACGTCGAGCCCGCGGGCGGCGATGTCGGTGGCGACCATCACCTCGTAGCGGCCCTCCTTGAAGCCGGTGAGGGCGTCCTTGCGCTGGCCTTGGCTGCGGTTGCCGTGGAGCACGGCGACGGAGTGTTTCTCGGTCTTGAGTTTTTTGGCGATTTTATCCGCGCCGTGTTTGGTGCGGGTAAAGACGATGACGCTGCGGAAATCGGTCTTCTCCAGAAGGGCGAGCAGGAGGGGGAACTTGAGGTGCATGGGCACCGGGTAGATGGCGTGGGTGACGCTTTCGTTGACCGAGCGCTGGCGGCCGATGCTGATGCGGGCGGGGTCTTTTAACGCGAAACGGGCGATGGCCTCGATCTCGGGCGGCACGGTGGCGGAGAAGAAGAGGGTCTGCCGGTTCTTGGGGCACATCGCGACGATCTTTTTGACGTCGTTGATGAAGCCCATGTCGAGCATGCGATCCACATCGTCGAGGACGAGGATTTCGAGGTGGTCGAGGCGCAGGGCGCGTTCCTGGAGGAAGTCCATGAGGCGACCGACGGTGGCGATCACGATATCGGCCCCGTCGCGCACATCGGAGCGTTGTTTGCCGTAGCCGACGCCGCCGTGGAGGAGGGCGCGGCGGGCGTCGGTGAACTGGCCGAATTCGGCGAACG
>JBBRHC010000397.1:0-3159 GCA_038223295.1 Opitutales bacterium | reverse complement strand
TCCTGCTCGCCGCCTCCGGCGAGGCGGTCGCCCTGCTTTTCACCCGCCGCCTGCGCCTCGCCCCCCGCCCGGTGGTCGCTTCGCGCCCCGCTTTCCGCACCGAACTGCTTGAGGGCTTTTCTTACGCGTGGCACGAGCCCGCCATCCGTCGCACCCTCGTCCGCACCGCGCTCTTCAGCGCCTGCATCCTGCCCTACGCCGCGCTGCTCCCCGTCTTCGCCACCCGGGTCTTTGGCGGCGGCCCCGAGCTGCTCGGCCTGCTCAACGCCGCCCCCGCCGCCGGGGCCGTGCTCGGCGGGCTGCTCCTCGCCGCGCGCCGCGAGCAATCCGGCTTGGAGCGCCGCATCTTTCTCGCCGGCCTGACCGCCGCCGCCGCCGCCGCCGGCCTCGCGCTCGCGCCCAATCTCGCCTTCGCCCTGCCCGTGCTCGTGCTGCTCGGCGCGGGCCAAATCTCGCTCATGGCTTCGATGAACACCCGCCTGCAAACCGTGGTGCGCGACGATCTGCGCGGCCGCGTGATGAGCCTCTTCAACATGTCCTTCATGGCCGCCCTGCCCCTCGGCCAGGTCATCTTCGGCGCCTCCGCCGATCGTTTCGGCATCGCCCGCGTGGTTCGCGCCGGCGCCGGCGCCGCCGTCCTGGGCAACCTTTGGCTGGAGCGCGCGCGATTCCCTCGCCCCGTCCCGGACGTGTTCCCCGCCGGCTAACCCGACGCGTCTCCCTGCGGGAAGGACTGCGCTCGATCTATTTTCGCGCGTTCCGCGCTTCGCGCCAGGCGCTTCATCGCTGCGCTTGGTCAAAAATCGGCCGAGTGGGGCGCGAGGCGTCACCTTTTGCGCTCGCGCGCGGCGCTCCCCCGGCACGCAATCCCGCCTCCTCGGCATGACTTGGGAAATTGCCATAATTTTCGCGCTGCTCGCCGGCACCCTCGCCCTCTTCGTGTGGGAGAAGTTTTCCCCCGACCTCGTCGCGCTCGGGTTGTTCTGCGTGCTTGCGCTCAGCCCGCTGCTCCCGGCCGAGGAGACCTTCGCCGTGTTCGCCAACTCTGCTCCCTTCACCGTCGGCGCGATGTTCGTGCTCAGCGCCGCACTGGTGAAGTGCGGCGCCGTCGACCAGCTCTCCGGCCTCATCGAACGCGCGGGTGGCTGGTCCTATCCAGTCGTCATCCTCGGCATGGTGCTGCTCGTCGCCTCCGTTTCGGCCTTCATCAACAACACCCCGGTCGTCGTCGTTTTCCTGCCGGTGGTACTGAACCTCGCGCGTCGCATGCGGCTGGCTCCGTCCAAGCTTCTCATTCCGCTCTCCTATGCCGCCATCCTCGGCGGATGCTGCACGCTCATCGGCACCAGCACCAACCTCGTGGTAAATGGCATCGTCACGTCGCGCGGCCTCGCGGGGTTCTCCCTTTTCGAGTTCGCCTGGCTAGGCATACCCTCCGCCATCCTTGGCGCGGTCTACCTCGCGTTGTTCGGCAAGCGACTGCTCCCTGACCGCGCCATGCTCAGCTCGATTCTGAGCGAAGACGAACGACGCGAATACATCACCGAGGCCTTCGTGCAAGCCGCCGCGCCCGCCGTGGGCAAGACCCTGGCCGACGCGGGCCTCGGTTCGAAACGCGGCGTCCGCGTGCTTGAGATCGTGCGCGACGGCGTGGCCATTTCCTTCGACCCCAAAACCACCACCCTGGACGCCGGCGATCGTCTCGTCCTGGCCTGCCGCCCGCAGGGCATAGCCGCCACTCGCGGCGTGAAAGGGATCGACCTCGTCTCCGAGCTCGCCCTCGGCCTGGAACAGATCGCCGCCCACGAAGGATCGCTCGTCGAGGCCGTGGTCAACCCCAACTCCGACCTCGTCGGCCGCTCCATCCGCGAGCTGAATTTCCGGCAACGCTATCGCATGGTCGTGCTCGCCCTTCATCGCCAGGGCCGCAACGTGCGCGAACAGGTCGAGACCATGCGCCTCGCCCCCGGCGACGTTCTGCTCATGATGGGCACCGATCAAGCCATCGACTCGCTGCAAAATTCGTCCGACCTCGTGCTATTTGACCGCGCGCGCACCCCCGCCCGCTCCAGGACCCGCCTCATGCCGCTCGTGCTCGGCGTCATCGCCGCCGCCATCGCCGGCGAGGCCTTCGGCGTCGTGCCCATCGCGCTCGGCGCGCTCGTGGGCTGCGTGATCGTCTGCGGCGCCGGCTGCCTCACCACCAAAGAGGCCTACGACTCCATCGAGTGGCCGGTGCTCTTCCTCATCTACGCCATGCTCGCGGCCGGCCTCGCCCTCGACCACACCGGCGCCGCCGTCTGGATCGCCCGGGTCGTCGTGTCCGGCGTGGAGCAGGTCGTCGCCCCCGCGTGGAAACCCATCATCATGCTCGGCGCGGTCTACCTCATCACCACCACGCTCACCGAGATCCTTTCCAACAACGCCGTCGCCGCGCTCATGGTGCCCATCGTGCTCGGCATCGCGGCGCAGCTCGGGGTTGATTCGCGCCCGTTTCTTGTCGCGGTCGCCTTTGCCGCGTCGGCCTCCTTTGCCACGCCCATCGGCTATCAGACCAACACCTACGTGTACGGCGTGGGCGGATACAAGTTCGGCGATTTCGTGAAGATCGGCGCCCCGCTCAACCTCATGTGCATGGTGGTCGCCCTGATTGTCATCCCTCGCGTCTGGCCGTTCTGAGTCTTTGCGCGACGACCGCCGGGTTCAGCAGGATTCTGCAGGGCCCCGCCGGGGGCGGACCTCGCCACTACCCTGGTCAGGGGCGCACCGGACGCGTGCGCGGCGCGGTCAGAAACACCTCGTCGAATATCTCCCCTTGATCGTTCACCGCCACGATGCGGGACCGCCCCGAGGGTTGCAGCACCACGTGAAACAGATGCCGGATCGGCTCCGCCTTCGCCAGATACCACGCCTCGGAATGCGGCGGCACCGTGCGCGTGCGCACGCCCCAGGCCCCGTCTCCCAGATAGAGCAATCCGTTCTCGTCGTCCCGTTTGTGACCTCGCAGGCGATGCGTGCGTTTAACCCGAAATCCGAAGTGGATCGCCGCGATCTGGCGCAATCTGCTGGTCATCTGCTCGTTTGTTCACCCGCTCAATGCACTATTCAGTGCACCTCGGGATTCACGAACGACCATCTGATCCAACTTCTTGCGCCATC
>JBBRHC010000396.1:0-3163 GCA_038223295.1 Opitutales bacterium | reverse complement strand
TGAATCCCGAGGTGCACTGAATAGTGCATTGAGCGGGTGAACAAACGAGCAGATGACCAGCAGATTGCGCTAGATCGCGGCGATCCACTTCGGATTTCGGGTTAAACTGTAGCCCGCTGCGGGAGCAGCGGGACCCGGCGTCGAGGGTCACACGATAGGGTGTAGGGCGGGATCGCCGTATCCCGCCGGGATCGACGGGTTTCCTCCCGCCGGAATCGAGAGCTCCAATCCGGGCGGGGTGCGGCGACCCCGCCCTACACCGCTACACCGCGTGCGCGTCGAGGTAGGCGCGGATCGCGGCGGAATCGGCCGGGAGCCGGTGCTTCGCCAAAGGGCGGGTTTTGAGGACTTCCAAGCTCGGGTCCACGGGCTCGATGCCGATGGCCGAGATGATCGTCTCGGGGAACTTGGCCGGGCTGGCGGTGGCCAAAACCAGGCTGGGGCGATCTTTCGCCAAGGACTTAAAACCACAGGCGGTGTGCGGGTCGGCGATGTAGTTATAGTCTTGGTAAACGCGGCGGATGAGATCGGGAATCTCGGCGTCGGTGCAACGCGAGGCGGTGAAAGTATCGCGGTCGAAATTCTCGAAGACATACGCGCCGGTCGTCTTGAACGTGGCCATGATCACGCGAACTTTGGCGCCGTCCTGGCCCACGTTGTAGTAGAGGAAGCGCTCGAAATTGCTCGAAACCTGGATGTCCATCGACGGCGCCAGCGATGGAGTGACGCCCGTGACGCGATAGTCGCCGGTGGTGAAGAGGCGGTGCAGAATATCGTTCTGGTTGGTCGCGACCCGGAAGCTGTGCAAGGGCACACCCATTCTCTGGAGCAGCCAGCCGGCGAGCACGTTGCCAAAATTGCCGGTGGGGACGACAAACTCGATTTCATCGCGCACCCCGGCCGGCAGGCGCAGGTAGGCCCAGAGGTAGTAAACACATTGGCCGAGGATGCGGGCGAGGTTGATGGAATTAACCGCGCTGAGACGGTGGCGGAGGCGAAATTCCTGGTCGGCAAAGAGCTCCTTAAGCGCAGCCTGGGCGTCGTCGAAAGTGCCGGTGATGGCGAGGGCGTGGACGTTGGCCGCGCCGGTGCAGGCCATCTGGCGTTCCTGGAGCGGCGAGGTGCGGCCGTCCGGGTAGAGGATAAAGATGGCGGTGCCGGGCTTGCCGAGCAGACCGTGAATCGCGGCCGCGCCGGTGTCGCCCGAGGTGGCGCCGAGGACATTGATGGTCTGGCCGCGCTCCTGGCATTGGTGGCCGTAGAGGTTGCCGAGGAGCTGGAGGGCGAAGTCCTTGAAGGCGAGAGTCGGGCCGTGGAAGAGCTCGAGCACGTAGGTGCGGTCGTCGAGTTTCACGATGGGCGCGATCTCGGCGTGGGAGAAGGTCGTGTAGCTCTTGGTAATCAGGGCGCGCAGGGTCTCCGGCGGGACGTCGTTGGCGAAGCGGGAGAGGAACTCGTAACAGAGTTCCGGATACGAAAGCGGGGCGAAGCGCGCGAGGTCGGAGGCGGTGAAGGTCGGGAGCGTCTCGGGCAGGTAGAGCCCGCCATCGGGCGCGAGGCCGGTGGCGACGGCGTCGGAGAAGCCGAGGGCGGGGGATTGGCCGCGGGTGGAGATGTAGCGCATGGGGGCGGACGAAGGTAATCTAGAGGGAGAAACGTTTGATATCGGTGACCACCCATTCGCATACCGCATGGTCGATCCAAAACTAAATCGCGACCCGAGGCAGAAAAATCCTGAAAATTTCGTGGCCGTCTGAATCGCGCATCACGGGAGAAAAGGCGGGCATGGGATGGGCCGAGGCCCGACTGATCAAGGTGCGGTGGGAGGAAGCAGCCACTCTTTTGGTCAAGTTAAGCAGACCATCCACGGCCTCGGCCGTGTAGCGGATCGTAAAGGGGCGCACCTGGTTAGCGCGGCATGGCCTCGATCAAAGCTTCAACTTGGGAGGCGGTGAACGATTTGCCGGCCTTGGCATCGCGGATGCGGCGCGCGGTCTCTCGCTTCCATGCGGGTGTGGCGGCCCGCAGGTTGAGCAAGTGAATTTCGATCTCGCGGCGCTGACGGGCATTCATGCGAGAAATCGAGGCTTTGACTTCGGCGATGCTCATGTTCGCAAACGTGAAGAAAAAGAAAAGGGGCGTCAACGGCGAGAGCCGGAAGCGGCCCGGCGGCACAGCTTCCGGCGCGCCTGGAATTACAACTTTTCCAGTTCGA
This sequence comes from Opitutales bacterium, assembly GCA_038223295.1. GTDB lineage: Bacteria > Verrucomicrobiota > Verrucomicrobiia > Opitutales > Opitutaceae > IMCC26134_A. Next base: position 948 of record JBBRHC010000396.1, on the reverse strand, counting down.
AGGCCTTGTGGACGACGCGGGCGGCCTCGTCGGCCCTGGCCTTGTCGATGATCACCGAGATTTTGATCTCCGAGGTGCTGATCAACTCGATGTTCACGGCGGCGGCGGCCAGGGCGGTGAAGAGCGTGGCGGCGACGCCGCTGTGGGTCTTCATGCCGACACCGACCACGGATAGCTTGGCAATCTCCTCGTGGATGACGACCTGCGCCCCGCCGAGCAGGGCGAGCACCGGGGCGAGGGTTTTCTCGACCTTGTGGGCGTCGGTGAGCGGCACGGTGAAGGTGAGGTTGGCCACGCCGTTGCGGCCCACGTTTTGCACGATCATATCCACGATCACGCTGGCCTCGGCGAGGGCGGTGAACACCTTGGCGGCGGTGCCGGGTTGGTCGGCGATGCCCGACACGACGACCTTGGCCTGGTCCTTGTCCACGGCGACTCCGCGCACGACGACTTTTTCCATATAGGCGACTTCTTTTTTCACGATGGTTCCGGGGTTGTAGTTAAAGGAGGAGCGGACTTCGAAAACGACGTCGTATTTGTGCGCGAACTCGACCGAGCGAGACTGCATGACCTTGGATCCGGACGAGGCGAGTTCGAGCATCTCGTCGTAGGATATTTCGTCGAGTTTTTTGGCGTCTTTCACCACGCGGGGGTCGGCGGTGTAAACACCATCGACGTCGGTGTAGATCTCGCACTTGTCGGCCTTCAGCGCGCCGGCGAGGGCGATGGCGGTGAGGTCGGAGCCACCGCGACCAAGGGTGGAGATGCGACCGTCGGCGGTGATGCCTTGGAAACCAGCCACGATGACGACCTTGCCGGCGTGGAGGTCGTCCTCGATGTCGGTGGCGTCGATGCCTTGGATCTTGGCCTTGGTGTGGACGTCGTCGGTGACGATGCCGGCCTGGGCTCCGGTGTAGGAGATGGCGGGCACGCCGAGACCGTGAAGGG
>JBBRHC010000395.1:0-3193 GCA_038223295.1 Opitutales bacterium | reverse complement strand
CTCGACGTTCCCACACGCGAAGCCGCCGCCCCCATCCTCCGCCAACTGCACGGCCACCTGCGCTGGGTCAAAATCGGCCTCCAGATGTTCACTGCCTACGGCCCCGACTACGTGCGCGCCGTCGCCGACGAGGGCTTCAATATCTTCCTCGATCTCAAACTCCACGACATCCCCAACACCGTCGCCAAAGCCGTCGAGTCCCTCGCTCCGCTCCCCATCGGCATGCTCACGCTCCACACCGCCGGCGGACGAGAGATGATGATCGCCGCCGCCCAGGCCCAGGCCGCCACCCGCCCCGACCTGCTCCTTCTCGGCGTCACCGTGCTCACCTCCATGGACGCCACCGAGCTCGCCAACATCGGCGTCGGTGGCACGCCCGAGATGCAAGTCGCCCGCCTCGGCACCCTCGCCGCCTCCGCCGGCCTCCGGGGCCTTGTTTGCTCGCCTCTCGAAGTCCCGTTGCTCCGCCGCTTGCTCCCCCCCGACGTTCGGCTCGTCACCCCCGGCATCCGCCCCGCCGGCGAGGCCGGCGGCGACGACCAAAAACGCGTCCTCTCCCCCGCCGAGGCCGCCCGCGCCGGCTCCAGCTACATCGTCGTCGGCCGCCCCATCCTGAAAGCGCCCGACCCCGCCGCCGCCGCCCGCGCCATCCTCGCCGACCTCGCCTCCGCCTGAGCGCCGCGCCGCGCCCGGAAAATCATAAATCGTTAATCGTAAATTATAAATTCTGCTCCATGTCCCGCACCGCCGTCATTCTCCTCGCCGCCGGCAGCGGTCGTCGCATGCAAGGCGCCGTCGCCGATAAAATCCTCGCGCCCCTCGCCGGCCGCCCCGTTTTCGCGCACTCCGCCGCCGCCTTCCTGGAGAGCAACGTCGCCGACTATTACGTCATCGTCGTCCGCGACCAGGCCCAGTCCATTGCCCTCTCCGCCTACGCCCCCACGCCCGCCCAATTCGTCATCGGCGGCAAAGAGCGCCAGGACTCCGTGCAAAACGCCCTCGCCGTCCTCCCCGCCGACATCGCCTACGTCTTCATCCACGACTGCGCCCGCCCCCTCGTCCGCGCCGAGCAGCTCGTCGGCCTGCTCAAGATCGTGCGCAGGGAAGACGCCGTCATCCTCGCCCACCGCGTCACCGACACCATCAAGCAGCACGCCGACACCGGGCACCTCAAAACCCTCGACCGCGCCCGCCTCTGGGCCATGGAGACCCCCCAGGTTTTCGCCCGCGACCTCATCGTCGAAGCCTACGCCAAGGTCGCCGCCAAAAAACTCCGCATCACCGACGACGCCTCCGCCGTCGAGCGCCTCAAGCACCCGATCGCGCTCCTGGAGAACACCCACGCCAACCCCAAGCTCACCACCCCCGCCGACCTCGCCTACGCCGAATACATCCTCTCCCAGTCCCCGGCCTAAGCCCGCCCGCCCGCCCCCCTGTCCGCGCTTCCGCGCCTCTCTCCGTTCCGTCACCGGTCCGCCCCTTTCGTGTTTTTCGTGGTTTACCCCTCCGACTCCTCCTTCCGCTCCGTCCTCCCCGTCCTTCCCGTCTTTCCCGTCTTTCCCGTCTTTTTTCGCCGTTCCACCCCCTTCGCGGTCCGCCGCCCCGCCGCCTCCCCATGACCTTCCGCATCGGCCACGGCTACGACATCCACCGCACCGTCGCCGGCCGCCCCATGATTCTCGGCGGCGTGCACTTCGCGGAGTGCCCCGTCGGCCTCGACGGCCATTCCGACGCCGACGCCCTCACCCACGCCATCTGCGACGCCCTGCTCGGCGCCGCCGCCCTGCCCGACATCGGCCACTTCTTCCCGAACACCGATCCGGTCTACAAAAACATCGACTCGCAAATCCTGCTGCAGCGCACCTGCGCCGCCCTCCGCGCCCGAGGTTACGAGATCGAAAACATCGACGCCTCCCTCATCGCCGAGCTCCCCAAAATCGCCCCGCGCCTCCCCGAGATGCGCCAGCGCCTCGCCGCCAGCGCCGGCGTTTCCCCCGACCAGCTCGGCCTCAAAGCCACCACCAACGAGGGCAGCGACGACATCGGCCGCGCCCTCGCCATCGCCGCCCACGCCGTCGCCCTAATTAGCAAAATTTGATTTGCCGCGCCACGCCACGCCGCGCCCCGCCCGCCCCCCTCCGACCTCCCCCACGCGCTCTTTGCCCGCCCCAATCACTTACACGCCATACTTCTACTCCCCGCGTCGCGCCGACACCCTCAACGAGCAGGGCATCAAGGACGCTTTCATCAACAAACTCCGCGACCTTAAATACATCGACCGCCCTGCCATCCACGACCGCGCCGCCCTGGAGTCCAACTTCCGCTAGAAGTTCGAGGCCCTCAACCGCGTCCGCCTCACCGAAGGCGAATTCCCGCGCCTTCTGGATGAGATCATCACCCACGATGTCTTCACCGCCTCCCGCACTCTCCGCTACATCAACAGCTTCGTCCGCGACGACGGCACGCCGCTCAACTACACCTTGGTCAACATCAAGGACTGGTGCAAAAACACCTTCGAAGTCGTCAACCAGCTCCGCATCAACACAGATTACAGCCACCACCGTTACGACTTCATCATCCTTATCAACGGCATGCCCGTCGCCCAAGTAGAACTAAAGACCCTCGGCATCAATCCCCGCCGGTTCTTCAGGTTTTCTAGTGGGCAATTTAATTGCAGGCAGCAGCTAAGGAAGAGGAAATGGGTACGAGGTCGAGTTTACCGCAAAAGAAAAGGATGCGGGTGCGGTAGTTTTTGAAACTACGGAAGCCGCGAGCGGCGGATTTGATGGCTTGAATACGCGAATTGAAGCCCTCTGCGATGGCGTAGGTGATGGGATGCTCAAAATAGTTTAGCAGCCCGTCGAGGTGGCGTTCGAGCATGCGGGCCACTTTTTTAAGCGGTTCGATGCGGGAGCGCATGACCTGCTTGCGCCAGTTCTTGAAAAAGGCGAGGCCGAGAATGGCGTTGGGTTGCTGCCAGAACTCAACGAAGAGTTCTTTCCACATCCAGGCTTTGGCGGTCTTGAGTTCGCGCTCGCAGAGCTCTGCAAACTTCAACCCGAAATCCGAAGTGGATCGCCGCGATCTGGCGCAATCTGCTGCTCATCTGCTCGTCCGTTCACCCGCTCAATGCACTATTCAGTGCACTTCGGGATTCACGAACGACCATCTGATCCAGCATCTTGTGCCATCT
>JBBRHC010000394.1:0-3200 GCA_038223295.1 Opitutales bacterium | reverse complement strand
AGGGGGGTTGGGGAGGGTGGGGGCTATTCGACGATTTGGAAGCCGGCGAGGATGGTGCGGGCGTTGGTTTCGAGGAGGGCTAGGTAGGTGGGGGCGGGGCCTTTGGCGTCGGTGAGGGAATCGACGTAGAGGACGCCGCCGTAGCGGGCGCCGGTCTCGCGGGCGACCTGGCGGGCGGACTTGGGGCTGATGGTGCTCTCGCTGAAAACGACCGGGATCTTGCTGGCGCGGACGGCGTCGATGACGGCGCGGACCTGCTGCGGGGTGCCCTGGGCGTCGGCGTTGATGGGCCAGAGGTAGAGTTGCTTCAGGTCGTAGTCGCGGCACAGGTAGGAGAAGGCGCCTTCGCTGGTGACGAGGGTGCGCTGGGCGGCGGGGATGCGGGCGAGGCGGGCGCGGAGGGGGGCGTCGATGGCGCGGATTTTTTCGCCATAGGCGGTGGCGTTGGCGGTGTAGCCGGCGGCGTGGGCGGGGTCGGCCTTGGCGAGGGCGGCGCGGATGTTTTCGACGTAGCGGAGGGCGTCGGTCGGGGACATCCAGGCGTGGGGGTTGGGCTTGCCGGTGTAGGGGCCCTCGGTGATCGACATGGGCTCGATGCCGGTGGTGAGCACGGCGGAGGGAACGTCTTTCACGTTGGCGAAAAACTTCTCGAACCAGAGTTCTAGGTTGAGGCCGTTCCAGAGGATGAGGTCGGCGCGGCCGGCGCGGACGATGTCCTGCGGGGTGGGCTCGTAACCGTGGATCTCGGCGCCGGGCTTGGTGAGCGATTCGACGTCGGCGAGGTCGCCGGCGACGTTGCGCGCCATGTCGGCGAGGATGGTAAACGTAGTGACAACGCGGATACGCTTGCCGGTTTCGGCGGCTTCGGCGGCGCGGGCGGAGGGCAGCAGGCCGGCGAGCAGGCCGGCCAGCGCGAGGAGGGTGAGGAGGGGGCGCGGTAGTGGGGACATGGCGCGAACGGTGAGTGAAGGAATATTAGGCGCAACTAACATTTATAGTTTTGGCGATAAATCGGGAATCTACCGGAGATCGGGGCAATTCGCGTTTGCGTAAGGGGGGCTTCGCGCGTTTAATCCTTAGTAAGTTAACCCACGAACCTAACATGGCACGTATCTACAACGACATCACTGAAACGATTGGTCATACGCCGCTGGTGCGGCTGAATCGCACGGCGGCCGCCCACGGCGCGCAGGCGGAGATTTTGCTGAAGCTGGAATTTTTTAATCCGCTCTCGAGTGTCAAGGATCGCATCGGCAAGGCGATGATCGAGGAGGCTATGAAGAGCGGCCGGATCAACCAGGACACGATCCTGATCGAGCCGACTTCGGGCAACACGGGCATCGCGCTGGCTTTCGTGGCGGCGGCGAAGGGGCTGAAGTTGATCCTGACGATGCCGGAGACGATGTCGTTGGAGCGGAGGAAGTTGTTGAAGATCTTGGGAGCGAAGCTGGTGCTGACCGAGGGGCCGAAGGGCATGAAGGGCGCGATCGCGAAGGCGGAGGAGCTGAACGCAAAGATCCCGAACAGCGTGATTTTGCAGCAGTTCGCCAACCCGGATAATCCGGCGGTGCATCGCCAGACGACGGCGTTGGAAATATGGGAAGACACGGATGGCAAGGTGGATATCCTTGTCTCGGGCGTGGGCACGGGCGGCACGATCACGGGTGTGGGCGAGGTGTTGAAGGAGAAGAAGCCCGGGGTGAAAATCGTGGCGATCGAGCCGTCGGGCTCGCCGGTGTTGTCCGGCGGCGCGCCGGGACCGCACAAGTTGCAGGGCATCGGCGCGGGTTTCGTGCCGGCGGTGCTGAATACCAAAGTCATCGACGAGATCATGCAGGTGAAGGAGGCGGATTCGGGCCCGATCTCGAAACAGGTGAGCACGCAGGATGGCATCCCGCTGGGCATCTCGTCGGGCGCGGCGGTGTGGGCGGCGCTGGAGCTGGCCAAGCGCCCCGAAAACAAGGGCAAGACCATCGTGGTGATCATCGCCTCGTGCGCGGAGCGTTATCTGTCGTCGTGGCTGTTTGCCGACATCGATGTGGAGAGCGACAACATCGAGGCGCTATTCGCTAAGTAAGCGCCCTGGGTGGAGGTGATTCGTGGTTTTCTGCGCGCAGGCGTCACGCTCGATCCGAAGGGGCGCGCAGAAACGGAGGACGGAGAATGACAGGGCCCCGGGCAACGTGGGTTGGCCCGGGGCGGGGCGGCTAGGCGTTGGCGAGGGCGTTGGCGGTGTTGAGGTGTTCGAAGCCGGTGTATTTCAACGATTGCTCGTCGGCGTGGTAACTGGAGCGGACCATGGCACCGCTCTCCACGACGCCGATGCCGAGTCCGAGGCCGAACTCTTTCCAGCGGGCGAATTCGTCGGGGTGGACCCAGCGGGCGACGGGCCAGTGCTGCGGGGTGGGTTGCAGGTATTGGCCGATGGTGAGGATATCGGTGCGGTCGGCGGCGATGTCGCGCAGGGTGCGCTCGATCTCGGCCGGCTCCTCGCCGAGGCCGAGCATGATGCCGGTCTTGGTCGTGAAACCGCGGCCCTTGGCGTGGCGCAGGATGGAGCGGGAGCGATCGTAGCGGGCCTGCACGCGCACGGGCTTTTGCAGGCGCTCGACGGTCTCGAGGTTGTGGTTAAAAATGTCGGGTCGGGCGTCGAGCACGATGTCCAGCAGCTCGGTCTGGCCTTTCCAGTCCGGGGTAAGGACCTCGATGGCGGTGGAGGGCAGGCGGTGGCGGATGGCGCGGATGGTGGCGGCCCAGACAGCGGCCCCGCCGTCCTTCAGGTCGTCGCGCGCGACGGAGGTGATGACGCAGTGCTTCAGGTTCATGGTCGCCACCGCCTCGGCGACGCGGGCGGGCTCGCCGAGATCGTATTCGGTGGGGCGGCCGGTCTGGATGGCGCAGAAGTTACAGGAGCGGGTGCAGACGTTGCCCAGGATCATCACGGTGGCGGTGCCGCGGGACCAGCACTCGCCGAGGTTGGGGCACTGGGCGCTTTGGCAAACGGTGTGGAGCTTGTGCTGGTCCACCAAAGCGCGCACGGCGTTGTAGCCGGGACCGGAGGGCAGTTTGGCGCGGAGCCAGGCGGGTTTGCGCGTGGTGTCGTTCATCGAAGGGGCGAGGCTGGGCGATAAATGGCCCGAAAGGCACAAAAAAATCTGTCCGACCCTCGAAGCGCGGGAGGCGGGGCGCGGGGCGGGCCG
>JBBRHC010000393.1:0-3202 GCA_038223295.1 Opitutales bacterium | reverse complement strand
GGACCGGGACGGAGAACCGGCCGGAGTTTTTCGGCGCGGTCATGAAGGGCGGGTAAACCGGGGTGAGACAAAGGACCTCCTCGCCGGGAACGGCGAAGGCTTGGGCGGTGACGTTGAGGCCGCAGACGAGGCCGGGGAGCCACACGATCCAGGATGGGTCGATGGGCCAACCGTAGCGGGTGGCGCAGGCGTCGACCACGGCATCGACGGTGGATTTTACCGGGCGGGCGTAGCCGAAGACGCCGTGCTCCACCCTGCGACGCAGGGCCTCGATGATGGCGGGGGAGGAGCGGAAATCCATGTCGGCCACCCAGAGGGGAAGGATGTCGCGGCCAGCATATTTTTGCCACTTCTGCGAATCGGTGCCGAGCAGGGCGGGGACGGTGGTGAAATCAAAACTCATGTGCGGGCGGGCACGCTGAGCGCGGGCGGGGCGGGCGGCACGCGTTTTTTGAGACGAGTTTGCCCAAGGGAGGGACAGGCGGGTGGACAAAATTTCCCGTAGAGGACGTTAACGATTAATTTAAGTGCCTGATCGATAATTGGATAAAACGGGTAATAGCCCGGCACTTCACGTGCAATGGGGTGGGCGTCAGGTGATTTCAAAAACCATTAAACCCAATCAATAAGAGATACAAAATCATGAGATTCATTCGTTACACCACTCCGGTTGGCCGCGCTTATCATCCCGCTTTCGCCCGCAGTCCGTGGGCCGGGTTGGAGACGCAGATGGACCGGCTTTTCGCGGCGGCTTTGAACGACAACTCCGGCGCGGGCGCAGAGCGTTTCCCGGTCGATCTTTTTGAAGACGCCAGCGCGGTTTACGTGCGCGCCGAGCTTCCGGGCGTGAACCGTGCCGACATCGGCGTCGAGCTGAGCGACGGCACTTTGCAACTCACTGCCAAGCGCTCGCTGAAGTACGGAGACCGCGAAGGGAACATCCAGTTCAGCCGCACGATCAGCGTGCCCGAGGGCGCGGTGCAGGCCGATAAAGTCAGCGCCGCGTTCGAAAACGGCGGGTTGACCGTGACGCTACCGAAACGCGAAGAAGCCAAACCCCGCAAGGTGAGCGTGGCGGTCGCCTAAAATAGTCCATCCATCGTCAAACAGGTTAACTATCAAATGTTAGGAAAACATAGCCATGTCCCTCATTTCTTCCCCTATTCCCTCATCTGCCGGCGCTCAGTCGGCAAAAACCAACGACGCCAAGAACAGCGGCGCCTCGGATCTCGGGCGCAGTCAGGCGCCGCGTCACCAGGTGGCGGAAACCGATGATGCCTATGGGCTCACGGTCGAGCTGCCGGGTGTGCACAAGGATGATCTCGAGCTGAGCATTGACCATGAGCAGATCCACGTGATCGGTCGCCGTGCCTGGCGCCGGCCGGAGACTTGGACCGCGCTGCATCGCGAGACTCGCGACGCGACCTTCGAACTTGTGCTCGAGCACGGTCGCGTGATCGCTGGCGGGAAGGTGCACGCGGAACGGCGCGACGGCATCCTCCAGGTGTCGCTCCCGAAAGCCGGGGCGGTGAAGCCCCGCAAGATCACGGTGGCCTGAGGCGCAAGCCGACCTCTCCGAGCCCGCGCCTCCTTTCCGGGGCGCGGGCTTTTTCGTGTCGCGGTCGAATGGGCGGACGAACAACGGGGCGGCGGGTTGACTTGGAAAAGGGCGGGCCGCTATTTCAGCGCTTTTTTCCTTTCCCTCATGAGCAAACTTCAGCGGTTCCTTGGTCTTGGTTTTCTGGCTCTGGCTCTCGCGGGCGGGCTGTGGGCGCAGGAGGCCGGGCACTCCTCGGCCGGCTCATCCGCCGCGGCGGCGGACACAAATGCGGCCGCAGCGGCGGCGGTGCAGACCGGCGACGCGCGGCCGGGCGACGCGCCGGATTTCATCGAGTATCTCGTCGATGTGCTGCTCGAGATCTCCGGGGTGCAAAACGCCGGTAACTCCTGGCAGCACTACACCATCGCGGCGTTGTTCATCGTGGTCTTCTTTTTCCTGCGCCAAGTGGTGACGCGAGTGGTGTTCGGTTTTTTCAGCAAGCTCACGGCCCGCACCAAAACCACTCTCGACGACGAGTTGTTCGTGGCCTGGATGAAGCCGGTGGCGGCTTTTGTCGCGGTGCTCGGCGTAGTGATGGCGATCAAGGTCCTGAAGCTCTCACCCCAGGCGGATAACGCATTCCAGTACCTGCGCGTGGTGGCGTTCGCGGTGGTGTCGCTCTGGTTTTTCTTGAACACGGTATCCGCGGTTCTTGACCACCTGCAGGCGATCGCGGCGCAGAAGAAAAACAGCGTGGCGGCCTTCATGCCTTGGATAAAAAAGTCGGTCATCGCGCTGATCCTGATTTTTGGGGTGCTCATGGCGGCGCAGGCGCTGGGAGCGAACGTGAAGGCGTTTCTGGCGGGCCTGGGCATCGGCGGCCTGGCCTTCGCGCTGGCGGCGCAGGATACGCTGGCGAACGTGTTTGGCTCGGTGGTGGTCGCGGTGGACCAGCCCTTTCGCGTCGGCGACTTCGTGAAGATCGGTTCCTTCGAGGGCGTGGTGGAAGACATCGGCCTGCGCTCCACGCGGCTGCGCACGCCGGACCGAACGCTGATCTCGATCCCGAACAAGACGGTGGCGGCGGAGGCGATAAACAACTTCACCCGCATGCCGCAGCGCCGCGTGCTCCAGACGATCGGCGTGACCTACGGATCCAAGGCGGATCAGGTAGACGGCCTGGTCGACGATATCCGCGCGATGTTGAGAGCCGACCCGGAGGTCCACCCGCAGACCATCCTGGTGCATTTCCTGAACTTTGGCGCCTGCTCGCTGGACATTCAGATCATCTATTTTTCGGCCAATCCGGACGCGATCAAGACCATGGATATGCGGCATCGGATGAACCTCGCGTTGATGCGACTGGTGGAAGCGCGCGGGCTCGGTTTCGCGTTTCCCACCCAGACGATCGAGTTTGCGGGCGAAATCGCGCGGAAGATGGCGGAGGGACGGGGCGGAAGTGAGGCGGGACGGCAGTGAAGGCGGTGACGGCCGTGACCCAGATTGCCCGATGAAAGGGGTTTTACCCCGAAATCCGGAGTAGGAGCCGATGAGATGGCGCAAGAAGTTGGATCAGATGGTCGTTCGTGAATCCCGAGGTGCACTGAATAGTGCATTGAGCGGGTGAACAAACGAGCAGATGACCAGCAGATTGCGCCAGAT
>JBBRHC010000392.1:0-3222 GCA_038223295.1 Opitutales bacterium | reverse complement strand
GCGCCGGGATGACGCTGGAGTGGGACGTGGATTGCGGTGTGGATTGCGGCGTTTGGTGTGGGATTTGTGCATGCGGGCCGGTGGTCGGGGAAAGCGAAGGGTGGGGCGCGGGCCGGGCGGGCGTCGAGCGCGGGGTGCGGCCCGGGCGAGAAGGAGGAACAAACGGCAAAACGCCGCGCTCGGGGTGGGGCGCGGTGGGCGGGTGCGGCGGGGCGGGGGGGGGGTGACGGAGGGCGGGCGGCGGGGTGGACTGGGGGCGGACGTCGGGTACGGTGGGAAGGACGGCGGGGTGGACGGCGGCGGAAGTACGGCGGGGTGCGGCGACCCCGCCCTACACTTGGGCGTCTCGGGTTAGGCGGGGAGCTCGACGTGGGGGTTGATGTCGGCGTCGTAGTCGATGCCGGGGAGACCGAAACCGAAGAGCTTTAGGAACTCTTCGCGGTAGCCGACGATGTCGGTGAGGGCGGCGAGACTCTCGGTCGTCGCTTCGGGCCAGATGCGCGCGACCTCGGCTTGCACGTCGGGCTGCATCTCCAGGTCGTCGATGCGCACGCGGCCGGCGTCGTCGAACAACAGGCCGCCACCACCATACATCTGGGTGCGGAAGAGGCGGTCGATCTGCTCGATGCAGCCCTCGTGCGTGCCTTTGGCCTTCATGATCTTGTAGAGCAAGGAGATGTAGAGGGGCACGACCGGGATGGCGGAGCTGGCCTGGGTGACGAGGGCCTTGTTGACGGAGATGAAGGCGCGGCCGTAGCCGTTGAGCTTGAGGGTGACGTTGATGGCTTTGGCGGCGCGCTCGAGGTCGTTTTTGGCGAGACCGATGGTGCCGTTTTTATAGATGGGCCAGGTGAGCTCGGGGCCGATGTAGGAATAGGCGACGGAGGTGGCGCCGGGGGCGAGGAGTTTGGCCTCGTCGAGGGCGTTGATCCACATCTCCCAATCCTCGCCGCCCATGACGGCGGCGGTGTCGGCGATCTCGGCCTCGGTGGCGGGCTCGATGGTGAGGGTGGAGACGAGGCCTTTGTCGGTATCGACGGTCTTGTTGGTGTAGGACTGGCCGACGGGTTTGAGGACCGACTTGTGGGTGAGGCCGGTGCGGGGGTGGGTGCGGCGGGGGGAGGCGAGGGAGTAGACGACGAGGTCGACCTGGCCGAGGTCGCGCTTGATGGCGGCGAGCACATCGGTCTTGAGCTGGTCGGAGAAGGCGTCGCCGTTGAAGTTTTTGACGTAGAGGCCGGCTTTTTGGGCGGCGGTGGTGAAGGCGGCGGTGTTGTACCAGCCGGGGGTGGCGGTTTTGTCGGGCTCGGAGGGGCGTTCGAAGAACACGCCGATGGTGGCGGCGCCGGAGCCGAAGGCGGCGGCGATGCGCGAGGCGAGGCCGTAGCCGGTGGACGAGCCGAGCACGAGGACCTTCTTGGGGCCCTGGGCGAGGGGGCCGCGGGCCTGGACGTGGGCGATCTGTTCCTGGACGTGGGCGGCGCAGCCGGCTGGGTGGGCGGTGACGCAGACGAAGCCGCGGACTTTGGGTTTGATGACCATAATGGAGAGGGGAGGTTGGGGGGGCGAAAAAGTCCGTCCAGAATGTTTTACGGGGTCTCGGCCGGGGCCGGGGCGGAGTTGACGATGGATGCGTCGGGGGCAGCGGGGCGGAGCAGGCGGGCGAGGGCGGCGGATTGGAGGCGCTCGGCCTCGAGTTCCTGGCGGAGGCCGCGGGCTTCCTGGTCGAGGAGTTCGTTTTCGACCCGGAGCCACTCGTGGGTGCGCGCCTGGCGGCTGGAGTTGACGACCTGAAGGGCGACGGTGGCGACCAGGACGACGGCCAGGGCGATGCTTACGATGCTCCAACAGAAGGGGGGCGGGGAAGGGGACGACATGGGGAAAATCAGCCGAGCCACCAGAGGCCGACGACGCCCAGCACGATGAGCGTGGCGATGACGCGCAGGGCCTCGCGTTCGGGTTTGGTGAGTTTGTGCAACATGGGAGGCGGGCGGAGGGGGAAGCGGGGCGGGTCAGAGCGGGAAGGCGGCAGGAGGGGTGTAGTGAAGGTGGAGGGCGTAGGCGACCTCGAGGGGGAAGGGTTGGAGGGCGGGGAGAAAGGCGCCGGGGCGGGGCGGCGAGCTCGGCTCCAGAAAAAGGGGAATGAGGGCGGCGAGGGTGCGGAAATCGCGGTCCGTGGCGGCCTCGACCTGTTTGACGGCGGCGCGAAGGAGGTCGGCGTCGCGGTGGACGGCGCAAACGGTGAAAAACGCGAGCATCTGCGGGTAAACCGCGTCGCCGGGCGGGAGGGGTTCGCGGGCGAGCTTGGCGGCGTAGTCGCGCAGGAGGGCGAGATCGGGGCGGGCGATGAGGTGGGAGCTCAAAAGTTCGCAGATGGCGGGGTGTGTGGGGCGGGAGAGAAGCTGGCGCACGAGGGTGGCGCGCTCGGCGTCGCGACCGAGCAGGGCTAGGGTATCGAGCTGGAGGAGGGCTTTTTCACGGTCGCCGAGGAGGACGCCGGGGCGGGCGAGGAGCGGGAGGACGAGATCGGCGCGGCGCTCGGCGAGCAGGCGACCGAGCAGATGGTAAGTGGCGAAGGCATCGGAGGAGCGCGCGGCGGCGGCGGCGAGGGCCTCGACCCGCGCGGCGGCGGGGAGGCCGTAGAGCGAGCGCTCCAGCTCGAGGAGAGGGGCGAGCGGGCGGGGCAGGGCGGGCTCCTCGAGCAGCCGGGCGAGGCCGGCGGGGTCGCCCAGCTGGCGGGTGGAGAAGAGCAACGCGTGCAGCCAGGCGGCGGACGGGGCCTCGGTGGAGTGGAGCAGGCGCTCGCCGGCGAGTTTCTGGACGGCGACGAAGTCCCCGCGCGCGAGCAGGGCGCGATACCAGGTGCGGGCGACCTCGTCGCGCTGCGCGGGGTAGTCGTTAAACACCCGCGCGTAAGTCTGGTCGGAGAGCAGGGGCTGGCCGACTTGCCAGAGCTGGGCGAGCTGCATGCCGGTGCGGTAATCGGGCTTGAGTTCGTAGGCGTTGGAGAGGTGGAGCAGGGCCTCGGGGAGCTGGCCGGCGGCCCCGGAGGCGCGGGCGCGCCCGACATAGTAGTCGGCCTGCACTTGCCGGAACTCGCGCCAGGCGGGCGGCCAGATGATCTGGGTGTAGCCGATCTCGTAGCCGATGCCGCGTAAAAGGACAAAAAGGAGGAGGCTGGCGAGCAGGGCGAAGCCGAGCGCGGCGCCGCCGAGCAGGGCG
>JBBRHC010000391.1:0-3226 GCA_038223295.1 Opitutales bacterium | reverse complement strand
AGTTCTCCTACAACTACCGCCGCATCGCCGTCCTCCGCCCCCTCACCGCGCCCCTCGTCGCCCCGGCCATCGCCCTGGCTCCCACCGACCAGTTCGCCGCCCTCGGCCAGACCGTCACCGCCACCGGCAACGGCCCTCTCGCCTATCAGTGGACGCACGCCGGCCGGCCGCTCGCCCGCGCCACCGGCTCCTCGCACACCGTCATCGCCGGGGCCGACACCGCCGGCGATTACACCGTCCGAGTAAGCAACGGCGCCGGCGCCGATACCAGCGTGGTCGCCACCCTCGCGCTCATTATCCCGCCCGTCATCACCGGCGAGCCCCAGAGCCTGACGCGTAAAGTCAACGACCACGCCACCTTCACCGTCACCGTCACCGTCACCGGCACGTCCCCCGCCTACCAGAGGTCCCGCGCCGGAGCCCTCCTCGACGGCGCCACCGGCCCCTCGCTCACCGTCACCGCCGCGACTACACCGTCACGGTGAGCAACGCCGCCGGCACCCTCGCCCGCGCCGTCGCCCGCCTCGCCGTCGTCTTCCCGCCCACCGTCACGGCTCCGCCCCAGAGCGCCAGCGTGCGCGCCGGCTAGATGGTGACCCTCGGCTTCACCGCCACGGGCTCGCCCGCCACCGCGCAGTGGGCCTTCGACGACGCCCCCTCGACGGTGCCACCGGCTCCACACTGACGGTCTTCGCCCGCCTCGCCGCCGCCGGCCGCTACACCGTGACGCTTACCAACGCCGCCGGACGCGTCACCAGCGCGCCCGCCGTGCTCACCGTGCAGGACGTGCCCCTCTTCCTGCCCGGCGCCACCGCGCTCGACCAGCGCCTGCTCAAACCCGCCAAGGAAACCGCCACGTTCACCGTCTCCGCCGAGGGCACCGGCCTGAAGTATCAGTGGTTCCTCGACGGCAAACTCGTCAAAGGCGCCACCCTCGCCAGCTACACCGCCCGCGCCAGCACCTCCACCGACGGCCGCTACACGCTCCGCCTCACCGACGCCGCCAACACCACCACCGACATCGGCGACGCCCCCGGCGAGCCGGTCACGACCCTCGAACTCCAGGTCAAACCCAAGATCACCACCAACCTGCCCTCCAAACTCGCCGGGGCCAACCTCGGCGGCGTCACCCTCACCGTCGCCGCCAGCGGCCAGTTGCTCACCTACCAGTGGACCAAAAACGGCGTCGCCCTCCCCGGCCAGACCGCCGCGACCCTGACCTTGGGCAACCTCTCCGCCACCGACGCCGGCAAATACGCCTGCGTCGTGCGCAACGCCGCCGGCACGGTTACCAGTGCGGCCTCCACCCTGAACGTCAACGCCCCCCCGAGCATCACCGCGCAGCCCGCCGCGCAGACCGTCGTCGCCCCTGGAGGCAACTTCACGCTCTCCGCCAGCGCTGTCGGCACCAAGACGCTCCGCTACCAGTGGTACCTCGGCCCGACGGAGGTCAAAGGTGGCACCAAGAACGTGCTCCGGATCAAAAAAGCCGCCGTCGCCAACGCCGGCACCTATACCCTCCGCGTGACCAACGGCGTCGGAGCCACCACGTCCGCCCCCGCCGTGGTCACCGTGCGTCCATAACCCCGCTCCGGCCCTGCGCGGCGGAGCCGACCACCCCGCCCCCTCCGCGCGGCCGGAAACGTCCAGAACCGAAAAGCCCCGCGTCCTCCATGGATGCGGGGCTTTTCCTTTTTTCGTGCCGAGCGTAAGACGTCATGCCTTCGATCCCGCGGGCAAGATGCGCGTGACACTTCTCGACCCGGCTTGGAGCGCACCCTTCGGCGCGACTCCGCCCTACTCGGGGCGGGGTCGCCAATTTTCGCAGGCGAGGCCGGGCACACGGCGGAACTCGGCGATGTTGTCCGTAACGAAAACCGCGCCGAGCGCGCTGGCCTGGCCGGCGAGCAAGGCGTCGTATGCGCCGATGGGCTGGGCGTTGGGCCGCAGGGTGGCGAGGTGGGCGCGGACGACGCCGGCGTGGAAAGCGCAGGCGGAATCAAAGACCGCGACGTCGGAAAAGAGCGCGGTCAGGCGAAGAATGCGGTCGCGAAAGGCGGGGATGCCCGGGCGCTTGGCCGCGCCGTATTCGAGCTCCATCAAGGCGATGGCGGAGAGGCGACAGGCGTGGAGGTGCGATTCCACGCGGTCGCAAAGCGCCTTGTCTCGTGGGTCGTTCCGCAGGTAACGCGACCAGACATTGGTGTCCGGCAGGTAGATGGTCACGTGGTGTGATCAGGGAAATCGGGGGCGGAGCCGCGCAGCGCCTGTAACGCCTTTAGCCGACGGGCTTCGTAGGCGGGGTCGATCAGGCGCAGGCCGCCGCCGCCGGTGGGCTCGACGATATAGGTCTTGGCGGCGAGCTTGAACGCGCTGGGGATGCGGATGGCCTGGGAGTTGCCCGATTTGAACACTTTGGCGGTAAGGGGCGCGGGGCGTTTCGGCGCGGAGGCGGTTTTCATGTGCATACGGTGTATATACCGGAAGCGTGTGGTCAAGCGAGGCCGTGCAGGGCGCGTGAAGGCGTCGTGCGGGCGGCGGTGGGCGGCGGTGGACGGCGTTGACGCGGCCGGGCGCGCGGAGGAGGCGAAGCTTGGTGACAAACGAGCCGGGGTGGGGCAGGGCCCGGTGCGCGAAGCGGGCCGTCGCTAGAAGGTGGCGTCGACCTCGTGGTGATGGCCGGGCTCCAGCACGATTTCTCCGAGCGCGGCGCACTCGAGCTGGTCGTTTTTGTAGAGCTTCACCTTGGCCGGGAAGAGCAGCTCGGCGCTTTCCCAGCGCCACTTGCCGATGGAGACAAACTGGAGGGGTACGCCCTTGTCGCGACGCAGACCGGGGCCGTCGCCGCGAACAAAGAGTCGGTTGCCGATGCCGATATAGGCGGTGGCGACGAGGCGGGTGTAGCCGTCGTGGGAAAGTGCGGGCTCGGCGGCGGGCTCGGCGGCGGGAGTAGGCTCCGTTTCCGGCTCGGGCTCCGGCTCGGGATCCGGATCGGGCGCGGGCTCGGGGACGGGAATCGGCGCGGGTTCCGGCTCAGGCTCAGGAGCTTGAGCCGGGGGTGGTTCGGGAATAGCGGCTGGGGCTGGCGCGGGAATGGGTTCGGCAGCGCGGATGGGCTCGGGCGCGGGCACTGGCGTGGTGGGCTCCGGCTCCGGGGGCGGAGCAGAGTTGATGGGTTCGTCGAGATCGGCGTCGTCGATGGCTTGGGCGAAATCGGCCGCGCTCC
>JBBRHC010000390.1:0-3235 GCA_038223295.1 Opitutales bacterium | reverse complement strand
TACAGGGGTTTACAGGTCGATGTGGCTGGCGACTTCGTGGGCGGGGGGGTGGGTCGGGTGGGGGTGGCGGTGGAGAGGTTTTTCCACGCGGCAGCGGTCCTGGGCGTGGGGGCAACGGGGGTGGAAGGGGCAGCCCGCGGGCGGGTTGATCGGCGAGGGGACGTCGCCGGTGAGCACGATGCGGCTGGAGCGGCGGCGGGGCGTGGGCTCGGGGATGGCGGAGATGAGGGCGCGGGTGTAGGGGTGCGCGGCGCGGCGGTAGAGGGTGTCGGCGTCGGCCAGTTCCACGATGTGGCCGAGGTACATCACGGCGATGCGATCGGAGACGTGTTTCACGACCGCGAGGTCGTGGGCGATGAAGAGGTAGGCGAGGCCGTGCTCGCGTTGCAGGTCGAGGAGGAGGTTAAGGACCTGGCCTTGGATCGAAACGTCGAGGGCGGAGACGGGCTCGTCGCAAATGATGAGCTTGGGATTGAGGGCGAGGGCGCGGGCGATGCCGATGCGCTGGCGCTGGCCGCCGGAAAACTCGAAGGGGAAACGGTCGGCGGCGGAGGCGGGCAGGCCTACCCGCGCGAGCAGGGCGGCGACGCGCGCCGGGCGGTCGGCGGCGGTGCCGATGCCGTGGATGATGAAGGGCTCGGCGAGGAGTTCGCCGATGGAGTGGCGGGCGTTGAGCGATTCGCCGGGGTCCTGGAAGACCATCTGGATCTCGCGGCGGAGGGGCTTGAGCGCGCGCTGGCCGAGGGGGGCGAGGTCGGTGCCTTGGAAATGGATCTGGCCGGAGGTGGGCTGGTGGAGGCGGACGAGGGTTTTGCCGAGGGTGGATTTGCCGCAGCCGGACTCGCCGACGAGGCCGAGCGTCTCGCCGGCGCGCAGGGTGAGGGAGACGCCGTCCACCGCGCGGCACCAGGCGCGGGCGCGCAGCCACACGCCGCCGCGCACGGGGAAGTGCATGCGCAGGTCGCGGACGTCGAGGAGAGGGTCGGCGGAAGACATGGAGGATGGGTGATTTATGATGGGATGTGAGCTCGGGTTATCCTTGCGCGAAAAGCACGGTCAGGCGTTTCCGTAATTCACCGAGTTCCGGGCAAAGTCTATACAAGGTGCTTAGCGGACTGAGGCTGGCGGCGATGAGTTGATCGCGACCGGCCCCGGCGCGCCGGGAATCCCCCTTGCGAGCGAGAAGCGGAGCGAAAAAAGTCTCTTTCATCGAAGGGGAGGCGCGGACTTCCGACCAAGGGGCGCCGATTTCTGATCGGTGGGCGACGCAGGCGTAAATTCCCACTTCAGGCTGCGCCGGGCAGCACAGGAGTTTTATCTGATTTACCGCCAGTTCGGCTTCCATCGCGGACATGGTGGCGGGCGTGGCCCGGTCCGCATCGGGCATGAAGAGCCAGAGATCCCAGAACCCGTAACGCCCGGGCAAGTCGCCGCGGATTGCCTTTACGGCATCGTCGTAACCGTGGAGCCGCGGGCTGGTCAGCACCTGGACTTTGGCGTTGGGTTTGCCCGCGTCGGTCAGGATGGCCTCGACCAAGGGCTTGAGGATGTAGCCGTTGTGGGTCGGATCTTCGGGAATGACCAACACCTTGAAACTCACAACGCGGCCTCCATCCAACCTTCGGCGAAGAGATCGCCGATGGGCTGCTTTTTGACAATCTCGGTGAAGTGGGGGATTTCAGTCAGAGGCAGGATCTTTGATTCGCCGGTGTCCTCGTCGCGTTTGCAGAAAAAAGTGTGTTTATATTCCTCCGGTTGCAGCCAGGCGAGGACGATGGGCGAATGGGTGGTGGCGACGACCTGGGTTTTGCCTTTTTGAGTGCGGTTGCGGAGGAGTTCGACGAGGAGGCGCAGGCGGCTGGCGTGGATGCCGTTTTCTATTTCCTCCAAGGTCAGCAGGGCGGGCATATCGGGCTGAAAGAACGCGGCGGCGATCGCCGCAAAGCGGAGGGTGCCGTCGCTCAGCACCGGGGCGGGGAATTCCCGGCCGCCTTCGTGGAGCTGGAACATCAGCTCGCCTACGGCTCCTTTTAAAATGCCAACATCGTCCACCTCGAAGGGGCGAAGATGCTTTAGCCAAGTCAGGTAGGCGGCTTTGGCGGATGGGTCGTCGCAGATCGTGCGGATAAGCGCGGCGAAATTCTCCCCGTGCTCGCCCATGCGGGCCACGTTTTGGGCCTGGGAATAATCCCGGAGAATCGAGGGGGATGGATCGAGGCGCTGGGTATTGGCGAAACTGCGACTTAAGCGTGCCGCCGCCACGGTGTGCGGTTTGCCCCAGCGATCAGCCAAGGCACGGGTCATCTGGGAGAGGACGGTGCGATGCGGTTCCGATTGGATGTGCGGTTGCGTGCCTTTTTTCCCGTGGAAATATTTTACGTCAAAGGTAGGCGATGTGAAAAGGCGGGGGTCGATTTGGGGTAGCGCGTAGTTGATCGCGCCGGTGAGCGGGCGGGAATCGTAGATCGGTTTATCAATACTCAGCCACTCTTCTATGACCCGTTGATTTTCGGCGTTAAAACCGACCCCGTATCTTGCCTCCCAGACCTTATCGGTATCGGCGCTCGATTCGGAGACACCGACCTCAATTTGGAAAGAAGAGGACGGATCCTTGATGTAAGCGGCCTTGGCGCTGCCACCGCGAATCGGTTCCCAGACCTCGCTCGTCGCCCCCTTGGGCTTCCCGTCCAAAATTTCGCCGACCGTGAACCCGTTCCCGATTCCTTGGAGGACGCGGACCGCGTCGAAGACGTTGGATTTTCCCGACGCGTTGGTGCCGATGAAAAAATTCAGGCGACCCAGCTCCAGGCGAACATCGCGCAGGCTCTTGAAGTTTTTAATGTTGAGCGTGGAGATCATCGGTGGGCGATGAGGCGGACGGAAGCCAAGTGCTGGTCTTCGTGGCGGCGGATGGGGAAGGCGAAGCGAATCCGTGGATCCCGTCTGGGTGGGGGGAACCCTAGCATGCGGAACTCATTATCTTGTCCTTGTGCCAGCAGGCGACGGTGTGGCCGTCGGAGAGGGTTTCGAGCGGGGGTTGTGTTTCGCAGGCGGGGGTGGCGTGGGGGCAGCGGTTGGCGAAGCGGCAGCCGGGGGGCATCTCGGCGAGGCCGGGGACGAGGCCGGGGATGGTGGCGAGGCGGCTCTTGCGCGGGGCGTCGAGGCGGGGAATCGCGTGCAGCAGCCCGCGCGTGTAGGGGTGCGCGGGGCGGGCGAAAATCTCCTCTACCGGGCC
>JBBRHC010000389.1:0-3255 GCA_038223295.1 Opitutales bacterium | reverse complement strand
CCCCCGCCTCCCCTCCTCTCTCCGCTTCCCCTTTCATCCATGAACCCGCCCCTGCCCGCCCCCGCCTCCTCTCCGGCCTTTCTCGCCTATGTCTTCGACCCCACGAAAGACATCATCGCCGCGCCGCGAGACCCCGCCCTGTGGCCGGTCTTTCGCGAGCAGTTGGCGCAGTGGCGCACCCAGGCCCGGGCGGCGCTCGCCTACGACGATACCCTCTACGGCAAGCCGGAGTTCGCGTGGGCGTCGTCGTCCTACGCGTGTTATTTTCTCATGATGTATGACGAGCTGTTCTTCGACGCGAAGACCGGCCGCTACACCGTCGATGCGATCCTGGAGGAGGGCGACCGCGAGTTTGACGGCTACGATAGCGTGGTGCTCTGGCACGCCTATCCGCGCATCGGCGTGGATCAGCGCAACCAGTTCGACTTCTACCGCGACATGCCCGGCGGGCTCGCGGGCGTGCGCGAGGTGGTGGACGCATTTCACCGGCGCGGCCTGAGGGTCTACATCGACTACAACCCCTGGGACCAGTGGACGCGGCGCGAGGCCAAATCCGACGCCGACATGCTGGCCGAGTTAGTGCGCGACCTCGACGTGGACGGCATCTTCCTCGATACGATGACGCGCGGGGAGGGCTTTCGCGGCCAGCTCGACGCGGCCCGCCCGGGCGTGGTCCTGGAGGGCGAAGGCACCCCGCCGCTGGAGTGCCTCGCCGATCACCACGCCTCCTGGGCGCAGTGGTTCGACGATTCCGAGGCGCCCGGCGTGCTGCGGCACAAATGGTTTGAGCGGCGCCATATGCAGCACCAGACGCAGCGCAGGAATTCCGACCACACGGCCGAGCTCCACACCGCGTGGATGAACGGCTCGGGCATGATGATCTGGGAAAACGTCTTCGGCGCCTGGGTGCCGTGGCACGCCCGCGACCGCTCGCTGCTGCGCGCCATGCTGCCCATCCAGCGCCGCTACACCGCGCTGTTTTCCGGCGAAGGCTGGACGCCGCTCGTGCCCGTCGCGCAGCCCGGGGTCTACGCCTCGCTCTGGTCCTCACCCGGCGGCGATACGCGCCTCTGGACCCTGGTCAACCGCGCCGAGCAGCCCGTCGAAGGCACCTTGCTCGAAGTCGCCGCCGAGCCCGGTCTGCGCGTCTTCGATTTGATCGCGGGAATCGAACTGCACGCAGGCGCCCTCGCCGGGCACATGCCGGCGCGCGGACTCGGCTGTTTCATCGTCCTCCCCGCCGCCCGGGTGGACGCGGACTTCGCCGCCTTTCTAAAAACGCAGGCCGCCACCCACGCGCGCGCCGACCACGACACCACGCGGCCCTACCGCGCCCCCAGTCGGCAGCCCGCGCTCCCCGAGCGCGCGTGTGCCGCGCTGCCCCCGGGCATGGTGGAGGTGAAAAACAATCCCTGGGTTAAACAGCTCTACATCCAGATGCGGGCGCGCGAGTGCGGCTTCTACGATCCCAACGTCTCGGACGAGGCTGGTTTCCGTGACTCGTATTTTTATCAGACGCAGTCGTTCGCCCGTCCTTTCGTTTTCCGCCCCTACGCGATCGACGAGACGCCGGTGACCAACGCGCAGTTCGCCCAGTTTCTCGCCGCCACCGGTTACCACCCCGAATACCCGCAGCACTTTCTCCGCCACTGGAGCGACGCCCGCCCGCCCGCCGGCAAAGCCGATCACCCCGTGGTCTGGGTGGATCTTATCGATGCGCGCGCCTACGCGAAATGGGCCGGCAAACGCCTGCCCACCGAGGACGAGTGGCAATACGCCGCGCAGGGTGGCGGCGGTCGCGAATACCCTTGGGGCAACGGCCTGCGCCCGGGCGTGTGCAACCTTGGCGAGACCGGCGACACCACGCCGGTGAAGGCGTTTCCCGACGGGCGCTCGGCGGCTTTTCCCGCCTACGACTACTGCGGCAACGTCTGGCAATGGACCGAGGGCGTGCATACCGAGGGTCGCACCCGGTTTTGCCTCATTCGCGGTGGTTCCCACTTCGTCCCGGGGCCCGACGCCTCGCTGTGGTACACCGATGCGGGCGTGCGCCCGGCGAGTTTTTCGAGCAAGTTTTTGCTCCTCTGGCCCGGCCTCGACCGCTGCGCCACGATCGGCTTCCGCTGCGTCGTCGATCTTCACACCTAAGCCGCCCCGCGTCCTGAAGCCGCCCCATGTAGCGCGTTCCGCCCTACCCGCCGCGCCCGTGCCGCCCGCGTGCGTGCCCGTAGCATCCGGGCTGGTTTTCCCCCGTGTTCGTCTCTTTGGTGAACCTTTCCGATGTCCGACAAACTCACCGAGATCATGGCGCACAAGCGCCTCGAAGTCGCCGCCCGCGCCCGCCCCGTCAGCTTGGAGGAACTCGCCGCGCTCGACGCCCGCCTGCCGCGTCCGCCCTCGTTCGCCGCCGCCCTGCGCCGCGCCGATGGCTCCCTCGCCGTCATCGCCGAGATCAAGCGCCGCTCGCCCTCCGCCGGCGACATCAAGGCCGGCGCTTCCGCCCTCGACCAGGCCCGCCGCTACCAAGACGCCGACGCCGACGCGCTCTCCATCCTCACCGACGAGAAATACTTCGGCGGCACGCTCGATGACCTTCGCGCCGTCACCACGCACTTCGCCGCCACGCCTCCCGCCCGGCCCTGCATCCGCAAGGATTTTATGGTGCATCCCATCCAGGTGCTCGAGGCCCGCGAGGCCGGCGCCAGCGCCATCCTGCTCATCGTGCGCGCGCTCGACGACACGGAGCTGGCCGTGCTGTACGACGACGCCCGCGCCGCCGGCCTCGACGCGCTGTTCGAGATTCACAACGAGACCGAGCTCACCCGCGCCCTCGCCCTCGACGCCACGATCATCGGGGTCAACAACCGCGACCTCGCGATTTTCCAGTGCGACCTGGGCCTCAGCGAACGCCTCATCCCCAAATTCCCCGCCCACATTACCGCCATCAGCGAGAGCGGCATTTTCACCGCCCACGACGCCGCCCGCGTCCGCGCCTGCGGCGCCCACGCCGTCCTCTGCGGCGAGGCGCTCATGAAGGCCCCCGACCCCGCCGCGCTCATCGCCGCCTTCCGCGCCGCCTAGGCCGCCCCCCACCCGTCCTCGCCCACCTCGCGATGTCCCCGACATTCGCCGTTGGGCATTCATCATTCGTCTTTTAGCGAAGCGCCCATGCCTCTCACCGCCTCCGAAACCCGCGACGCCCTCGCCAAGCTCGGCATTTTCCCGAAGCGCGCGTTCGGGCAAAACTTCCTCGTC
>JBBRHC010000388.1:0-3260 GCA_038223295.1 Opitutales bacterium | reverse complement strand
TGGCGCAATCTGCTGGTCATCTGCTCGTTTGTTCACCCGCTCAATGCACTATTCAGTGCACCTCGGGATTCACGAACGACCATCTGATCCAACTTCTTGCGCCATCTCATCGGCTCCTACTCCGGATTTCGGGTTTAATTCAACCAGCGGATCTTTCAGTCGGGTCAACTTGGCAAGGCGATCCGTTTCATAAAAGAAACTTGGTTGATGTATATCTATTATTAAACTATCTTAAGCTTAAATAATTGACTTTCAACACATTAATTATTAAAAATGGCCTAAACCACCACACCTTCCTTACCCATCGAAAACGTCGAAGAACCTGGTCGAGTTCGCTAAAGCTGGGGCGCTTACGGAGGAGCAGACGTACACGCGCTCATTTTCAGATCCCTAAGTGTGTAAGGGGCCAAAGGGTGGTTCGTGCCCCTTCGAATCCAGGTATTACGTATTTAGGATGAACACCTTACGCCCAATCCGTGCCTCGCCTGTGACCAGCAAGGCCCCCGATGTCGGGTTGAATGCAAAACTCTGCGGGTACTGGGCTGAGTTTACCTGGTTGGAGTTTGCGCTTGTGCGATTTGGGTGCGGAGCGTGGCGACGGCTTTGTCTTGGGCCGGGGTCATGAGTTCGGCTTGGATGGAATCGAGGGCGCGAAGGGCTTCGGGGTATTTTTTTTCGGCGAAAAAGGTCTTTGCTTGGTTGTAGAGCGTGCCGTTATCGGCGGTGTGGGTGGCGGCGACTTCCACGCGGGCTTTGGCTCGCTCGGCGGCGGCGATGGCGGCGGCAGGGATGCCGGCGACGTTGGGCCCTTGGGTGGGGGCGACGGTCGCGGCGGTGGAAAAGGGCTCGGGGGCGGGGGCGGGCGGCGGAGGGGGCGTGATGGTCTCGACTTGCTTTACGCAGCCTGTGAATAGGGCGGCCGCGGTGAGGGTGGCGAGGGCGAGGAGGCGGGTGGGGTTGCTCATGACAGGGCGAACATGGGGCGAAAAAAATCCCGGCGCGAGGCCGGGATGGGATTTTTTGGAGGTGGCGGGCTTTGTGTGTTTAGCGGGCGGTCTCGGCGTCGCGGTAGCGGCGCGTGGCATCGCGCACGGAGAGGTAGGGGTCGACGGCGGATTTTTTCATTTGGCTGTAGAGATCCAACACGCCGGGCAGGGTGCTCATGGTGTCGGTCACGGTGATGGCGGTTTGCCGTTCCCAGTCGAGGGCTTCGACCCATTCGCGGTTGGCGAGGTCGATGTGGTCCCACCCGAGCGGGGAAACAACTGTATCGGCCGCCCGGCCGCCGAGGTCTCGCAGGCTGGCGCCGCCGAAGAGGGGGAGGACGAGGTAGGGGCCGTGGGCCACGCCCCATACGCCAAGGGTTTGGCCGAAGTCTTCGTTGGGGAGGCGGGCGAGGGAGGGGATGGTCTCGGACTGGCGGATGAAACCACCGAGGCCACCGAGGGTGTTGACCACGAATTGGCGGGTTTCGAGGTCGGCGCGGGAGAATTTGCCCTGGAGGAGGGCGTTCACGAGGCGTATGGGGTAACGGATGTTGTCGTAGAAGTTGCCGATGGCCTGATTTACGGGCGGGCGAACGACAAACTCATAGCCGGTGACGACAGGGGTGAGAACGTGGGTGTAGGTCCAGTCGTTGAAGATGAAAACGCGGCGGTTGAAACCTTCGAGTGGGTCGTAGACCTGAACGGGGGCGTATTCGTCGTAGTCGTTGAAATCGGGCGCGGTGCCGGTGCGTTCGTCGATGGCGGCCGAGGCGGAGAAGCCTTGGGCGTGGGCGGACGGGGCGAGGAGGAGTAGTGCCGCCGCGAGGGCGGTCACGGCGAAGGACGGGCGGGAAAGGGACATGGTGGAAAAGCGGGGGCGGGGAGCGGGACGCGGGGGTCGGGCGGCTTACTCGACGGAGGCGATGGGTTCGGAGACTTTCGCTTCGAGGGTTTGGAGGAGACCGGCGGGGCCGGATTTTTTGACGATGGGATCGAACTGCGAGCGGTAGTTGGCGATGAGTGACACGCCCTCGGCGACGACGTCGTAAACGCGCCAGCGAGCAGGCGTGGTGTCGCGATCCAGCTCCATGCGGTAGGCGACGGAGTAGGTCTGGCCGTCTGTTTTGACGGTGGTGGGAACCTCGACCCGCCCGGGGCGCAGCTCGACGGGCGTGCCGTAGTTGATCACGGGTCGGATATCGGCTCCGATGCGGTTCACGTACGTGCGAATCACGAGCCGTCCGAAGAGATCCACGGCGCGGGCTTTTTGGGGATCGGAAAAATCGCGCCAGGAAGGGCCGACCGCGAGTCGCGTGGTGGTGGTGAAGGCGAAATGCCGGTCGACGAGGGTGTCGAGGACAGCGATGAGGTCGTCCTGTTTTGGGCGCTCGCGGAGGGCGTTGGCGACCTCCTCGATGCTGGTGGCGAGGGCGGAACGGGCATCGTCCGCCGGGGCGGCCGAGAGGGCGGCGGCGGTGGCGAGAATACCGAGAACGAGGAGTGGGCGGAGGACGCGGGCGAGGTGCATGCGGTGCGGAGGGCGGCTTACTAGCCAGCGGCTGGGGAAAACAAGAAGCAGAAAAGTGCAACGTGGGCGGAGAGTGTCACACGGGGTGCGTGGTAAGGGGTGCGATGAAGTCGTTATCGGCGGGCGGGCTTGCCCCGGTTGGTGGGATTCGCCCCGGGAAGAGGCAGGCCGGCGCGGTTTAGGAAAGCCGATCTGACGTTTTGGGGATCGTAGAGGTCGGCATACGGGTTAATTTGTATGTAAATAGTCTGTCAAATATTGTGAAATAGGCGAGTGTTTCGACCATGATCATGATCAACGACATTCACGCCGAAGGAACCGGATCGGAAGCGCCCCGCGTGGTGGCCATCGTCGCCGAGGAGGCGGAGCGCGCGCGGGAGATCGCGGCGCTGTTTCGTTCGCGGGGCGAGGCGGTGGACGTGCGTTGGTATGCTACGCCGATGGCGTTGCTGGCGCAGTATGGGCGCCCTCGTTTCGAGGCGGTGATCCTTTTCCCCGAGCCCGGTGGCGCTACGAGCGAAGTGGACGAGGCCAGGCTGCGCGGGCACTTGTCGGACACGCCCTTGTTTCGCGTGGCTTGATGGCTCGGGGAGGAAAGCATGTTGGCCGTTAAACCCGAAATCCGAAGTGGATCGCCGCGATCTGGCGCAATCTGCTGGTCATCTGCTCGTTTGTTCACCCGCTCAATGCACTATTCAGTGCACCTCGGGATTCACGAACGACCATCTGATCCAACTTCTTGCGCC